>JAEWVL010000456.1 GCA_023396665.1 Spirochaetota bacterium | reverse complement strand
GTCTTACGCTCGTTACACTGGCTTTCATCAGGGAAACGATCGGTACGAATAAATTGCTCGGTTTCACCTTTATCCCCGGGATGAATGCCGCGGGAATGTTTGCCATTGCACCTGGAGCTTTTATTTTACTCGGATTGTTATTGTGGTTTATGAATACGATGAGGAGCAAATAGGCAGCGATATGGAACTGAAAATATTCTTTACGATTCTTATCAGCACCGTCTTCATCAATAATTATGTTCTCTCACAGACACTTGGCATTTGTCCTTTTCTGGGAGTTTCGAAAAAGCTTGATTCAGCCATGGGCATGGGTTTTGCGGTAATCTTTGTAATGACACTTGCATCGTTTATCACATATCTTTTCTATAAATACCTGCTTCTTCCCTTCGATATCACCTACTTACGGACAATAGCATTTATTCTTATCATAGCATCGGTGGTTCAGCTTGTAGAGATGGTGATCAACAAGGTATCACCGGCCCTTTACAGTGCTCTGGGAATATTTCTTCCGCTCATCACAACAAATTGTGCGGTTCTGGGTGTAGCAGTACTCAACATTGAATCGGGATTTGCCACAAGCGAGTTCGGCTTGCTTAAATCGATTATCCAGGGCTTTGGTGCAGGACTGGGATTCACCATTGCACTGCTGCTGCTGGCCGGAATACGTGAAAGACTCGAACTTGCTCCGATACCGAAAAATCTTAAAGGCCTCCCCATTTCATTTATCACAGCGGGCCTTCTCTCTCTGGCTTTTCTGGGATTCGCAGGAATGAGCTTCTGATAAATTGCCGTGACATCACGATAGTCCGAGTCGATCCAGAAACGGAGCAAAAAGCGCGCCATCCAGAATTCTCCCTTCTCCGTAACAAGCCAATTCGTCGCATTCCGGATCATGAAAATCACTGCCGCCTGAGACGAACAGATTGAATCGCGCTGCACATTCCAAATAGAAATCAACCGCTTCATCCGAATGAAGCGGATGAAAAACCTCAATAGCGCCTAGCCCGAGTTTTTTCAGATGATCAAGATAAACGCAGAAATCATCTTTTTTCATTTCCAGTGATACGGGGTGTGCCAGACAACTTATCCCCCCCCCATCTGTAATCGCCGCAATACCCTCTTCTATGGAGATCTTGTTATGTGAAAACGAGGGTGAGGGCGCCAGAATAGTTGCAAAGGCATCCGCAACCGAATCGACATAGCCATGTTCGACCAGAAATCTCGCAACATGCGGACGTCCGGGACTTTTGTTTCCATTCATTGCAAAATCATCTGCACTCAGCTGTATACCCTTTTTGGAAAGTGACGATAACAAACGGGAAAATCTCTCGCGCCGTCTTTGCTGCAGTTCTTTCGTAAGAGCTATTATGGATTTAGAAGTGACATCGAAATTATAACCGAGCAAATGCAGTTCACCGGATACCGATTGAATGCTCAGCTCAATGCCGGGTATGACCCTTAGGTCTGCAATATCTTCACAGATGTTGTATGTGTCATGATCGGTAAAGGAAAGAAAGCGTATGTTACTCTCTTTAGCATTTCGTAATAACTGCTCCTGAGTCAAGGTTCCGTCTGAATTCGTGGAATGTACATGAAAATCGACAGGCATAGCCATAAACGGACTTCTCCTTTTTCGCTTATATACGGAGTGCATCACATGCAAACTGATCGTTATTCGATCTTCTCCTATGTAAGATTGCTATTCAATCTTTTTTTACTTTCATAATGATCGAAGATGCGAAAAGAAAAAATGTAATTGAAATTTATGGTACCCATTGAGAAAAAATACATTCATACTATTTTTCGCATTTTGCATTTATATTCACAGGAGACTACATGTTTATAGGTTTTGATATCGGCGGAACAAACATAAAATCGATCTTCACCGACAGGGAAGGCAACATTATAGACGCACAAAAGACCCCTACCGGCGGCAACAGGGATGAAATAATCAGCAACATCAACAGGACTATCGACCTGCTCCTTTCTCGCAACAATACATCACTCGAAAGCCTTTTTCCCGTTGGAATCGGCGTTGCCGGAGCGGTGAACTCTTCAACCGGTCATATTGTAAAAAGTCCCAATATCGCGGCTCTGGACGATTTTAATCTTGCCCAGGCAATAGGCAAGCACACGGGCAAAAGAGTATACGTCATTAATGACGCAACCGCCGCTTTGATGGGTGAATGGTGGAAGGGGCACGGCCAGAAATACAGCAACTGGCTTATGCTTACCCTGGGAACTGGCATCGGCGGAGGTGCGATTGTCGACAACCATCTGTTAAACGGCAGGGATGGATATGCCGCCGAATTCGGCCACATGACTATCGATATTAACGGAATCCCCTGCAGCTGCGGAAACAGGGGCTGTTTTGAACGCTACGCCTCCGCAAGTTCAATCGCCAAAATTGCCAATGAAAAAATCGCCGACTTTCCTGATTCTACACTCAATTCGATGGAGATAAGTTCTGAATCCATCTATTCCGAGGCAAAAAAAGGTGATGCATTTGCCATGAAAATGATGAAGGATACGGGACATATCCTCGGAATGGGAATTGTGACACTGATTAATGCTTTTAATCCCGAAGCGATCGTTCTTGCCGGGGGTCTTTCTCATGCTCACGACATACTTATTCCGATAATAAAACAGACAATACAAGAATACGGATATTCCGGTTTAAAGGAGAACATACAGTTGCATCTCGTCACACAGGAGGACAAAGGACCTTCTCTGGGTGCGATCAAGTATGTTCTTGAAAACGATCCGATCTTCAAGGGCTGAAACGTGTTCAAATTTCTCTTTAAAAGAAAGAAAAAAGAAATCTGCTTCTTTGTTTCGATAGGAGCGGGTGATAATCAGCTCCCGCTGATCAGAGCAGCGAAGCAGCTTGGTCTGCAGGTAATCGCTATCGACCAGAATAGTAATGCCAGCGGTTTTCAAAGCGCCGATATCCGCATTCAGGAATCTATTGAAAATACGGATGAGATTTATACCAAACTTCAGGAACTGTTGCTGAACGGCTCCATCGTCTCTATAATGACCAGATCTTTTGGAACCGCTACCCAAACGGTCGCAAAACTGTGCGATAGAACAGGTTTGTCTAATATTCCCGTTGACATTATTGATGACATGATGAGCAAAAAAGGCCTTAAAAAGATATTTCAGAATAATGAAATACCTACAGCAAAAAGTTTTCAAGTGTCACGATCCAAAAGAAAAGCGTATCAATATCCTGTTGTTGTAAAGCCGGTAGCCGGTCATGCGAAACAGGGAGTGCAGTTGATCGACAGCGAAATCTTGCTCGCAAAATATGAAAAAGACAATAAAACCGAATTCATTATCGAAGAATATATAGCAGGTGAGGAAATAATCGCCTTCGGCATAGTCTGCGAAGGACGCTTTTATCTTTATGAGATAAGCGACAAAATCACGACCGAAGCGCCCTACTTCTGCGACCTCATGCACATTTCGCCTTCAAAAACGAATACCCGCTATGCTGAAATACGTGCGATCGGACAGTCTATCGCCGATGCTGCCAAAATTGCCAATTCTCCGCTTTTTTTTGAAATGCGAATCGGTAAGGACAATAATTTCTATGTTATAGAAGCCGCACCCGAATTCGGAGGAGAGTACATCGCGGAATACATGATTCCGGCGACAACCGGTTATAATATTTTCAAAGACGCGATTCAGGCCTCAATGAAAGCATTTCCCCTTTTTCCACAGCAATACCGATCGAGAGAATCGGTTGTCATAAAATATCTGACCGCCCCCAAGAAAGGTCTTGTTCGTTCAATTAGCCCATTACCCAAAAAGCTTCCTGGGCTTATCTTCTCCAGAATTTTTATTCAAGTAGGAGATACTGTCATCCCCCCGAAAAATAATCATGACCGTATCGGCATTATTGCCGTATCTGCAAAAAATCGAGAACTGGCTTTGCAAAGAATACAGGAATATTCTGATAGACTGACAATTGAGATATCATGAATGTAGCGCCCCCCTCACCCTGGAATTCGCATTACACAAAAGATAAATCTCTTTTATCGTTTCCCGATGAAAATCTTGTCAGAATGCTTTCGAAAGACGGAAATGGCAATGGAAAGACCGCACTGGATCTAGGTTGCGGCAGCGGCCGGCATCTTCCCTTGCTCGCTTCATTCGGCTATACGGCGATCGGATCCGATATTGCAGATAACGCATTACAAAAATGCAAACCGCTGTCGGATTATTTGCTTTGTTGCAGCAACACATCCCTTCCACTGAAAGATTCTTCAGTCCATTGCACATGCGCCTGGGGAAGTCTTCACTATTGTTTTAAACATGAAACACGCAAACAGATCGCTGAACTTTTTCGCATTATGAAAACGGGAGGCATTTTGTACGGAACCTTGCGTGCCGAAACGGACAACTTTTTTGAACGAATAGAAAAAAGAAATTCTTCATGGTTATGCAGAACCGATTCACTGAAACCTTTGATAGTATCCTTCTTTGATAGTGCAGAACTTACCGATCTTTTCTCCATTTTCTCATCGTTCAGCTTCGGCTATTGCGCCAGAACGCAGATCGGCGAAGAGAAACTGATCGCACACTGGTATTTCAGAGCTGAAAAATGAAATCGGAAATTTTTTTCATCACTCATTGCCCACTCTGCGCTTCATCAAACATACATCAACTTTTCACGATAGATCGATTTGAGAAACCATTCGACATATGGCAATGTGATGCTTGCTTTTTCCGTTTCCGAAACCCCTTACCATCTGCACGTGAAGAAGCCGGCTATTATACTGAAGGTTATTACGAGGGTACTGCTGATTATTCATACACTGACGAAAGAAAGACCGAAAAGTATAATTCATATGTCTGGAAGGCGAGATTGAAAACCATTGGAAAATATGTTAAAACCGGCTCTTTACTGGATATTGGCTGTTCATTCGGCGGCTTCATCAATTTTGCTTCAGCATATTATAACTGCTCCGGAGTTGAGTCCTCCCCCTATGCCTGTAATTTTGCCCTGTCCCGGGGGCTTAGAGTGGAACAAGCGCGAGCCGAGGAAATAAACACGCAACGCGAAGCTGTTGATGTGATAACAATGATCGAAGTTATAGAACACACTCGTGATCCGCTGACAGTTTTGAAGAAATGCGCCGCAATGCTCCGTTCGGGGGGATTACTGGTCATTCAGACAGCCGATTTACATTCCTGGCAGGCAATCAATGCCGCCGCCAACTACCACTACTATCTGCCGGGGCATCTGTCCTATTTCACTGAATCATCTCTGAGCAGCGCGCTGATGTTTTCGGGTTTTTCACGAATTAAGGTCTTCAGACCGGTGGATTTCGGTTTATTGGCAAAGCTACAAAAGATGAGGGGAAGTTTCACGAATGTAAGAGATTACACAAAATTCTTCAAGACATCAATCTACCATATCAATAGTTATTTCAAAAGAAAAGGAATACCGAAGACGGCGTCGATGGTTATATACGCATTCAAGAACTGAATTGACTATCGAGAAATTTGTTTTTCAAACCTGGTAATTCAAGATTAAGCGCTATTTACTTGTCAGCATGCATGACAGCGCATTTCTGATTTTCCCGATAATGTCCGTTGCGCGAATTGTCTGAGCGGAAACCATGCCGGCTGCCAGAGAATGAAGCTCTGCGCAGAATGCAACAGACATAAGCTTATCGGAAAAACCGTTTCTTGCAATAAAAGAGGCGATTATTCCACTGAGAACATCACCTGAACCGGCACAAGCCAGCTTTGTTTCAGCCGAAATGGAAATAAGGGTTCTATCTGCATCACTACTTACCGGATGCGGCCCCTTTAAATGCACCACACATGAATACTGGCGTGAAAGAATAATTGCACTGTTGATTCTGTCAGAAAACACAGCTGACGATTTCACACCAAGCAGTGTTGCCGCTTCACCAAAATGCGGAGTAATCAGCAGAGATGAAAACGCATGATCCAGAGTTGGCAAAAAAAACAAAGCATCCCCGTCCAAAATCACATTGATACTGCTGCTTTTAGACACTTTGCACAATGCTGAAAGACAAGTTCCGGCAAAATCCCCACGGCCCATTCCGGGCCCCGCCAGAACAGTATGAAAACCTTTCACAATATACGACTGCAATTTTTGCACTATTTCATCTTCGCTTCTTTTTTCATCGATTCCGCAAACGATTAATTCGGGAATTTTTCCGCGTATCACTGAAGCTGATGATTCAGGCGTCACAAGAACACAAATTCCGCAGCCCGTCTCAAGCAGGGAAGAAACCGTCATCAATGCTGCTCCCTCCATGCCGTTTGAACCGGCAATAACGAGAACAGCACCGTTTTTGTATTTATGTGTATCGATAGCAGCATCAAGACAAAGATAAGGCAGCGCATCAGAATATGAAAACGTTGACAAGTCTGGTTCAAGTGATTGCAAAACAGTTTTGGGAAATCCGATATCCGCAATCACAACGTTTCCACAATAGTCTTTACCCGGATATGAGACCGTTACCGGCTTATGGCATCCGATTGTTATCGTTACATCGGCACGAACACAGAGCCCGCTAACATTGTCTGCCGGAAGACCCGATGGAAGATCAATTGAAACAACTGCCGCCGAACTTTCATTGATCAGCGAAATGAGGGTTGTCATATCTTCACGAAGAGGCCCTGAAAAACCGGTACCGGTAAGTGAATCTATGATAATATCATATGTATCAAAAGAATCAAGCTCTGTCGAGGACAAACAATGACAGTGGCGCAGTGCGGCATTACGGAAATAAGCGGCATCAGGCGTGTGAGAATGATCTTTCGTTTCGAAAATATCAGCAATCATGCCGTTTGAAGCAAGATAGAGGGCACAGGCATAGCCGTCACCACCATTATTGCCTCCACCGCATACAATTGCACATCTTTTACCGGGATAATTCAAATTAACATGATCGGCAACAATTCTGCCAGCATTGGCCATCAGAATTCTTGATTCAATGCCGAAATCTTCAATTGTCCGCCTGTCCAATTCTCGCATCTGAACAGAACGAAGAACAGGATTCATTTCCAGCCCTTAATCTCTATATTCTGCCGCTTAACAGCAAGCGAATACAAACGTCCGGTTTCATCAACCAGAACTTCCTCGTAATAGGGACGAGGTGAACTCAGTTTTATTCTGAGATTGTTCACGACATTCTCCTGCATACTCCAGATCGAAAATCGGACATCCTCTTTATCAACATCCCAAAGAACCAAATACGAGTCGTCCATTATCGCAAAGAGTTCATTCTTGGGATCAGGCAGGTCAAGTACGGTACGTCCCATCTTTGCGTCTGCGATAAAATATTCATATATCTTTCTGTATTTGAACCTTATCGAATCGTAATAGGCCACGGATAAAATCAACCGGTCCCCGCTGTTGAAAGGCAAAATATTCTCAACACGTCCGCTCAGCGTTTCCTGTTCTTTTGATACAGCTTTCTCGATAAAATCATTTTTTGAGAATGTCACTGAAAAGTCTTTTTGTTTGCCGCTGAAACGCATTACTGACCAGCTATCAATATTCTTGACTGTGACAAAAAGATGATCATTGTTGTCAGTATATAGACTGTAGATATTATAAAAGGGAAGATCCGGGCTTCCATCCTGTCCCAGGGTATATAGTATTTCTCCGTTTTGGTCAAAACACAGTACATATGATGGAAGTTTTGAATTTGCCTTAATACCACTGGCCTCATCAGGCAAAATACTATTTTGTATATATATGTTTCCTGATTTATCAGCCACACTTTTTCCGATCAGACCAAAAGTGAAATTCACCATTTTGAGCGAGTTATCCTTAGACTCTCCAGACGATGTGATGGGAGCGGGACCGATATATAATTCCGCACTTCCGGAATTATTTAAAATCAGAATTTTCTTTTGGATATTGTCAGCACATATAACTTTATCATTGCTCACACGAACACCGAAGGACTGCTTCAATATATCATTATTGCTGAAATCGAGGGTTATTTCTTCGGGTGCTGATCCGGCATTAACATGAATAAGAACATCCTTCTGAAGATCACTGACCTTCAATCCCGGACAAGCAGTTAAGAAGGATAATAAAAATAATGGTAGTATGGTATATTGAAATTTCATTCAGCAAACTCCCGACACAAATACATTAGGTCCCCCCCGAATCTTCGGGGAGAATCAATATGACTTCTCCAATGATGAATAATCATCATAAGTTGAAAAAGGCGGACACGAAAGTTTACATGTACTCTTTTTCAAGCTGGCTTTTTGTCAAAATTGTGAAAAAATTATCAAGCCGTGCGGTTTTAAAGATACTCTGGATGGCGTCATTCAGGTCATAAAACAAAAGTTTGATCTTCTTGGTCATTGCGTTATTAAGAAACTTAACAAGTGTGCCGATAGCCGATGAATCAATATAGTCCAGTTTGCTGCAATTGATTGCGATTACCTGGGGCTGCTTTTCTATAAGAGTATGCCACAACTCTTCAAACTTATTAACGTTTCCGATATGAAATTCGCCTGTAACATAAATAATGGTCACTTTTTCAAATTCTTCAATCTGAAGTTCCATACCTGAAGGGTCTCCTTTGTGTTGCGTATCAAAACATCACGTCACAACGGCCTATTTCCACAGTCTCAGTAAACAATCACAACAAACCGAATACTCTCTCACCGGTAAATGCGAAATTACACAAAGCACCGCAGATAATAACAGTATTTAGTTATAATAGTAATTAGCAACTCTTTTTTTTGATACAGATTTGCGAAAAAATCAACATTTCATCAGGGAAAAGCTATTGCTTCTTGCATTTTATCGGTATCTGCAAAAGCTATCCTCCAAATCAATAACTGCCCCGGAGGAATCACAATGGACACCGTACGCGAATCAACTTTTCCGATACCCGGTTTTTTATTTGCGGGAATAAAATGCGGAATAAAGTATCCGGATAAATACGACATGGGTTTGATCTATTCCAAAAGCCCCTGCACTCATTCTGCAGTATATACGCAAAACAAGGTTGTTGCCGCACCGGTAAGCATTGACAGATCAAAAAAAGGAAACCTCATACAGGCAGTTCTCGTTAACTCTAACAATGCAAATGCCTGTACCGGTACCTCCGGTTTCAACGACACCAACACCTTGATAAGTAAAACAGAAGAATTGCTGAACAGTAAAGGGGGATCGGTTCTTATGAGTTCAACAGGTGTAATCGGGGTCACCCTTCCTGTGGAAAAAATGCTGAATGCGATCCCTTCACTGGTAAGCTCTCTCGATGAAACGGCTTATGAGCTTTTCGCGCAATCAATGATGACAACAGACACAAAACCGAAATCAGTCTGTCTTGAATTTGACACTTCACAGGGAATTAAAAAAATTGGGGCCTTCGTAAAAGGATCGGGAATGATTGCTCCGAACATGGCTACACTTCTTGCCTTTCTGGTGACAGATGCGACAGTTCCCCAGAGTGTTCTGGATGAAATATTTAGACGTCATGTGGCAAGAACCTTTAATGCCATTACCATCGACGGTGACATGTCTACAAATGACACGGCTTTATTGCTTTCGAAGGCAGAAAACCCGCCTCTTTCAGGAGAAGATATTGTCGTGTTTGAAAAGGCATTATCCGCCATTCTCGAAAAATGCGCTGTTATGCTGGTTCTGGATGGCGAAGGTTCAAACAGATGCATCAAAATTGAGGTCAGTAATGCAAAAGATGAAACCGAAGCGCGCTTGTGCGCAAAATCAATAGCCGAATCACTTTTGGTCAAAACCGCATTTTTTGGAAAAGATCCCAATTGGGGACGAATAGCCTGTGCTGCCGGTTACTCAGGATGCGAATTTGACCCCGGCAAGCTTGATATTCATATCGGAAGTGTTCAGCTGATGAGAAACGGTGAACCGCTGCAATTTGACAAAACAAAAGTAATAAGCGAAATGGACAGAAAAGAATATACCGTCAAAGTTAATCTTAATGCGGGGAATGCCGCTTGGCACTATTGGACCGCTGATCTTTCATATGAATATGTACGAATTAATGCGGAATACACCACCTGAAGTTTTCTATTCAAGCATATCGAATCTGCATAAAAAAAGGACGATGATAAGCATCGTCCTTTTCATTTTAATTCTTTTTATTAAACTTAATCCAAAGCCGGTTCTTCAACCAATGTCGGCTCTTCAACTAGCGTCGGTACTTCTTCACCACCGGCCGGCAATACTGCTTCTACCGCACCCTTCTCTTCAAGAAGCTTAATGATCGCCTTGTTTTGTGCCATTTTAGCGATAGAAAGTGCGCTTAATCCGCTGTTTGCAGTTGCGTTTACATCCGCACCGTCTTCGATTAGCGCTGCTACGGCATCCAAATGATTGTTATACACAGCGTAGTGAAGCGGGGTAAAGCCTCTGCTGTCTTTTGCATCGGTAAGCACTTTATCAAGCGAAACAAGATACTTCACCACTTCGACATTTCCCTTGAAAGCGGCTGAATGCAATGGGGTATCACCGGTTTCTGTGGCAAGTGTCGGATCGGCACTTCTGGATATAAGGAACTTGACGATATCAATATGACCGCCAAAAGCAGCTCGCTCCAACGCTGTATAGCCCTTGTTGCTTTTCAGGTTAACATCATCACCTTTTACTTCAACAAGATAGCGCACAATTTCCATGTGCCCCTTGTATGCGGCATGATGCAGAGCAGTAGCCTTGCCCGGATCCTGATATTTCGTATTTGCCTTTTTTGCTCCCAGATATTCCACAATTTCAAAATATCCGCGATTTGATGCATGCTGCATTGAACTGTAGCCCTTACTGTCGGTTGCACTCGGATCAACCTTTTCATTCTCGACCATTTCTTTGACTTTTTCCAGATTGCCGCTAGCTGCCGCATCGGCAAAATCCTGTCGAACCGGCGGCGTCGAAGAACAAGCGCCAAAAGTAA
>JAEWVL010000440.1 GCA_023396665.1 Spirochaetota bacterium | reverse complement strand
CGTGGGTTCGAATCCCACTCTCTCCGAAGAAATTTGATTCAGCACAACATCATCTATTGAAAAGGGCTTTTGATGCGTTTGGAAAAAATGACAAAGACATTGACTTTTTTCCCGTATCTGGGCTGGATGATAGGGTTGTACGTGTCGAAAGCGCCCGAAAGTCATGATAACGCCCGAACATCATTAGTGCTCTCCGTCTGTGTTATCACAGCAAATGTTTGTCTTACTGCTTTCGACCAGTTGTTGCCGGCAAATCTGATTTTTATTTCTTTTGTCTGTAACATCCTGATATATGTCATTACCGGAGCGTATCTTCTCTTTTCTCTTGTTGCCTGTTTTTTCGCATTTAAGGGAAAAAAGCTGGATCTTCCGATAATTTCACCCATTGCGAGTACGCTCAACATATAAATGCGTCTGTAGCTCAGCTGGATAGAGTATTTGACTACGAATCAAAGGGTCAGGGGTTCGAATCCCTTCAGACGCGAAACAAAAAAAGCCCGAAACCGCAAGGTTTCGGGCTTTTTTTATTAAGTGCAGAATTGCTGAGCATCTTGCGTTTATATCACTGCCGCAATGCTTTCAGCATTATTCAGCAAACATAGTTTAGAAAAAAGCTCCGGCTCAGTACTCATCCAACCACCCTCTTTCATCGGCAAGCAGAAGAATTGATCCGTTTTCCGCCACTTCAATATCCATATACCGAAGCTCATTGTCCTCCAAAGTCCAGAGTTTGCTGCCGTCGAGGGAATACATCACCAGATGCTCGTGCAGTTTATCAAAATTAATTTCAGTTTCACCGTCTTCATTTTCTACTGGCGGGCTTAATTCAATATACCAAATCAGAACAATATAGCCCTTACTCAAAGTAAGCATTTTCACCCTTTCAATCCGAGGTGTTCCGTAGTTACCGTTTTCGTGCTGAACTATTTCGTGTTGAAATGTATCTTCCCATTCAATTTCATTGGCGGCGTTTTTCTGAACAATTCTGAATTCCTTGAAATCACAGTCACAGCCGGCCATTATAACGCCGCCGTTATTCAGAAAGTCAAAATCATATGCGCATATATCTTTCGTTGAAAAATAAAAAGCATTCAGAGTATCTGGATCGTCAATCGAATACTTCTCATTATTAATCATCTTGCCGTCAGCATCAACTTTCAACAATAACGAGTAGTACTGTATATTTGACAAAAAGTAGAAGTACCCCAACTCATCCTCTTTTTCGCGAATCTGATAAAAACACGGCAAGGGAAGTAAAAAATCATTTCCTTCTTTCAACCATTGTTTTTCGCCATCCGGACTGTATTTGATGATTTGAGAGCTCATTAATGTACTATTATAAGTATAGTCGGCAATGGCAAAAAACGACCCGTCACCGGCAGTCATAACAACACTTGTTATCCAGTCTTTATCATTAATTTTCTCCGCACAATTCCATTCAATTTCACCCCTGCTATCCGCCTTTGCGAAAAGCATTCTGGTATACTGCCTTTCAAATGAATCGTCATTCAGTCTGCTTTGTCCTCCCAATATACAGCCGCCGTCTGGAGTGGTATCGAGGTTTAGCGCCTCATCCCCATCATCGAAATCACTGGTTTGCGCCCACTGTTCTTCACCCGAAGCATCAAATAAAGCCAGATACAAATCCTGGTTTTTGGAATCATCCTCCCTGGTTGTTCCCGCAATATATAAATTCCCGTCATTCGTCCGCTTAATAGCTCTGGGGCATACTTTCTTGTCGAGCGATCTTCTCCATTCTATTTGTCCTTCATCATCTATTGAGAACAGACAAACGGATTTCTTCTCATTGAAATCCATACACCCAACAAGAAATATTACAATAAATGCAAACAGGATCAAACGCCTGATATACATGTTAGCATCCTCCAACACATAATAATACTTTATTCAATTTTATCTGATACTTTTTTGCAAGTACATTTTAGCAATACACAATAGTAAATATCTAAAACTCAACACCGGATCGAACAGGATATTGTTTTACCATTGGAATTACCCGCAATAATTTCAGTACTATTTAGCAAATAAAAAATCTTCAAACAGCTCCGGCTCAATCCCCCCCCTTGTTATGGCAAGAAGAAGAATTGATCCGTTTTCCGCCACTTCAACATCCGCATAACGAAGCGCATCGTCCTCCACAGTCCATAGTTTGCTGCCGTCAAGAGAATACATCACCAGATGTTCGTGCAGTCTATCTTCGTAATTTACTTCTTCATCTTCTTCATCCGGAATTGATTCCTTATAAAAGACCAGAACAATATAGCCCGTACTCAAAGTTAATATTTTTACTCTTTTAACCAGAGGAATTCCGTAATTTCCGTTTTCGTGCTGAAATGTATCTTCCCATTCAATTTCATTTGCAGAATTTTTCTTAACAATTTTAAATGCCTGGAATTCATTGTCACAGCCGACCATTATAACACCGCCCGTATTCAGGAAATCAAAATCATATGCGTACATATCTAACGTTGGGAAATTAAAAGCATTCAGAATATCTGAATCATCAATTGAATATTTCTCATTATTAATCATCTTGCCGTCAGCATCGACTTTCAACAATAACGAGTTGCCCTGTATATTTGACAAAAAGTAGAAATACCCCGGATCATCTTCTTTCTCACGAACCCGATAAAAACACGGCAAAGGAAGTAAATAATCTTTACCTTCTTTGGACCATTGCTTTTTTCCATCCGGACTGTACTTGATGATTTGAGAGCGCATTAATGTATAATCATAAGAA
>JAEWVL010000420.1 GCA_023396665.1 Spirochaetota bacterium | reverse complement strand
ATGCACTCTATCTGTTTATTGTGAAAGTAGCCTGTAGCAATGTATTCGGCGGTTCTGAAAAGTACTTCATTCGAATCACCCTGTATTGGTTGAAAATAAACGTGAAAACCGTTTTTATAGATTTCGTTAAAGCGAATATACTCTTCATCATTTATCATGTTCTGTTTGCGTAAATGCGCCAAAAATGCCCTTTTCCAGACAAACCTGATTTTTTTGTACGGCAAAAAAGGTACGTCTATGATCTCGCCGTTTTTTACATCAACGAGTTCTCTTGTCGCGATCATGTGAACGTGCGGGTTGTAATTGAGGCTGTTTCCGCATTTATGAAGAGTGGCAATTATTCCCGGCAGGTATTCCTTCCCTTTTACCTTTGCACTGTCTCGTAGCAGATTTTTGTACAACGATGCCGTTATCCCCATCATCTGCACCGGCTCGTAGTTTCGTTCAAAAAGTAATTTTGCTATTGTACCAGGTATTGTAAAAGTGATATGAGTATGGTTCAATTCTGTATTCATAATTCGAGAAAGATTCAATGACCATCCAAAAAGTCTTTTTCTGGCACACGATAAACACAGGCGTGATTTGCAGGTGAACGGCACGATAAAAAGGGTTCCGCACTCGGGACAGGAATATCGCTGAAAACCATTTTGAAATTTTCCGCAGCGCAATAGCTTTACGACTTCGTCGATTTTCTCTTTGGTCAATGCGCCATACGTTTTCTCGAAAGTAACCGAATATATTTTCTGAAAACCATACCAATGGCGTATCCACAGGGACTTATACATGCTGCGGCGCTCGAGGCCGGGGCGATATGGAGGTTTTGTTTTTGTTTCATCACAGATGTACACATTAGTATAACGTATGAAACAAATAAATTGAAAAAGAAATCCGGTCTTTTTAAAGAAAAGACATGTATTTATCAAAGACTGTTACCGCCTCTGCTATTTTCAATTATAAATCCGGAGTTTACTTATCTGTTTATCAAAATCTTTTCGGCAATCCGGCCCGGGAACATCGATGTTATTGAGATCGACAAGTTCCGGAATCATTTCCTGGAGTTTATATGTCAGAATATCAATAGACCCCGCTTCCGTTGCAAGGCCGATTTCATCATATTCAGCGACCCACATTCCTGATTCTTCATCAAAAAATGCATGTATTTCAATATCTTTCATACGATAAATCCTGCAATTTCATACCCAAAAAGTCAAATCAGAATACTATGGTTTATTTTTAACTGTTTATGCATATCCCATTAAAGAATTGACAAAATCGCAGCAGTTTAATAATGACTTAAGTGACTTTAATATTATTAAAGTCGGCGTTATAGATCATGATTTTACAGAAAAGCCGCGCTGTTGATTATAACGCCGGCGAAGCTGTTAAACGATCTGTAATGCAGTTAACTCAAAGAAAAGGGGGGGGATATCGCCAGCCGAAGCCCTCTACTATTATAACGGCTTTCAGCCGTCGTTCACGCAGGAGGAAACATGAGTACACAAAATCACGACTGGAGACCGGATCAGTATCTCGCTTTTGACAGGGAGCGCACGCAAGCCTCGATAGACCTGGTCTCGCGCATCGCTCTTGATAATCCGAAGCGCATCATCGACATCGGCTGCGGCCCCGGAAACAGCAGCGCAGTTCTGAAGCGGCGCTGGCCCGATTCTCATGTCTGCGGAATTGACTCGTCGCCGGCCATGATCGAAGCGGCGAAAAAACAGTATCCCGATCAGCAGTGGGTAGTTGCCGACGCGGCAGAGTTCGTCGCCGATGAGACCTATGACATCGTCTTCTCGAACGCGACGATTCAGTGGATACCCGAACACGCGAAGCTCATACAAAAATTCGCCGCGATGACAAACCAGGGCGGCTGCATCGCGATTCAGATGCCCCTGTATCACGAGATGCCGATCGCAAAGCTGATAGACGACACCTTTCAGCGCCTCGTGCCCGAATCGCGCTTCAGATTCGATGAGAGTTTCACCTTTCACGATGCGGCCTTCTATTACGATGCGCTTGCACCGCTCGTGTCGAGCGTCTCAATCTGGGTCACCGTCTATCATCACGTCATGGACTCGCACGATGCCATCTTCGCAATGATGGAAACGACGGGAATGCGCCCCTACTACGAAGCGCTCGGCAGCGGCGAATTGCGCGAAAGCTTTATTCAGAAAGTGAAAAAAGGTCTTGGCGGGACATATCCCCCCGCAAAAGACGGAAAGGTGCTTTACCCTTTCAGGCGACTGTTTATTGTCGGTCAAAAATAACTGCTCATAATCAGGGACGGCCGATGGCCGTCTGAATATAAGCGGGTCAGAACCCGCAAACCCATACAAGGAGGAACCATGGGAAAAACAATAGCCGAAAAAATCTTCGACGCCCACAGGGTCGATACACCCTTCGAAGGCACGCACGTGCTTCGCCTCGACGCGGTATTCTGTCACGAGATCACCACGCCGATCGCGATCAACGATCTTGTCGCACGCGGCAAGGATCGCGTCTACGACCCCGCGAGAATCAAGGCGGTGATAGACCATGTCACACCGGCGAAAGACTCGAAGACCGCCGAGCAGGGAAAAGTGCTGCGCGATTGGGCTCACCGTCACAACATCAGGGACTTTTTCGACATCGGCCGTAACGGCGTGTGTCACGCGATTTTTCCCGAAAAGGGTTTCGTGCGCCCGGGCTTCACCGTCATCATGGGCGATTCGCACACCTGCACACACGGCGCCTTCGGTGCCTTCGCCGCCGGCGTGGGAACGACCGATCTTGAAGTCGGCATACTCAAGGGCGTGTGCGCTTTCCGCACACCCGAAACGATCAAGTTCGTTCTCGAGGGCACACTCAAAGACGGCGTATACGCGAAAGATGTCATTCTTCACCTGATCGGCATGCTCACCGTCAACGGCGCGACCGACAAGGTCATCGAGTTCACCGGTCCCGTCATCGACGCGATGAGCATGGAATCGCGCATGACCCTGTGCAACATGGCCATCGAGGCCGGCGGCACCTGCGGCGTGTGCTATCCCGACATGACAACAGTCGAATATCTGTGGCCCTTCATCAAAGACGAATTCAAGTCGAAAGACGAGGCGCTTGCAGAATACGGAAAATGGATATCGGACGCCGACGCTAAATACGCGGCCGTCACGAAGGTCGACGTATCAACGCTCGAACCCGTCATGACCGTCGGTTACAAGCCCGACAACATCAAGACGATTCGCGAAATGAAAGGTACGAAGGTCGACCAGGTCTACATCGGCTCCTGCACCAACGGCCGCATCGAAGATCTACGCATCGCGGCGAAAGTAGTCGAAGGCAGAAAAGTGTCAGACAAGGTGCGCGCCATTTTGTCACCGGCGACACCGGCGATCTACTCGCAGGCGCTCAAAGAAGGGCTCATCGCGATCTTCGCTGACGCTGGTTTTTGCGTCACCAACCCGACCTGCGGCGCCTGCCTTGGCATGTCAAACGGCGTTCTCGCCGAAGGCGAAGTCTGCGCCTCAACGACCAACCGCAATTTCTT
>JAEWVL010000417.1 GCA_023396665.1 Spirochaetota bacterium | reverse complement strand
TTAGAGCGGTTTACGAATCAATTAATACGTACCCGCATGAATGATACCAGCCAAAAGCGTCTTTTCTTGTAACAGCTCGTAACACTTCGGCTAAAGCCTTTGTTATCTCTTCTTCGCTTCTACCTTTAATCTTGCGCAAATATGCCTTAACCTTTGACCACATTTTCTCGATTGGATTGAAATCTGGACTATAGGGTGGCAGATACAACAATTTTGCTCCTTTGCTTTCGATTGCGTTTCTTATCTCTGGTCCTTTATGAGCAGGCAAATTGTCCATTATTACAATATCTGTTTTCTTCAGTTTGGGGCAGAGAACTTTCTTGATAAAGACTTCAAATACAACTGCATCGGTCGCCCCACTGACCATCATGCTTTCAGTACGTCCAGTGTAATGTATTGCAGACAATACAGTCGTACTCGTCCAACTTCTTCCCGGAATGGCTTCATAAACACGTTCTCCACGAAGTCCTCTTCCGTATAAGCGAGTCATATTGTTTTGAATACCACTTTCATCGATAAAAACAAGGTTTTTTGCATTTATTGTTTTCGAAAATTCTATCCAATGCTCTCTTTTTTGCGCTATTTCTTTGTGTTGCTGTTCAATTGCTCTAAAAAGTTTTTTTTAAACGGTATCCCAGTTTTTGAACCATTCGAAATACTGACGTCAAGCTCCCTTTGTTTCCTACGAGTTCATTTAACTCAGACAAAGTAGAATCAGGATTCTTTATTAATTGTGCCTTGACTCTCTTGATATCTTTTGCAGTAAATACAGACGGACGTCCTCCTCCGTGTTTCCGAGGTATAATTGATCCCGTTTCCTTCTCAAGTTTTATTAAGTAATCCAATCCTGTTCTACTGATTTTGAAGATTCGTACAATTTCTGCTTTTTTCTTATGTTCTTTCCTATATGCATCTATCACCAACTGACGGAAATCTGCTGAATATGCCATAAATGCCTCCTGCTTATCGGGCATTATATGATAATACTTTCAAATTAATACTTTTTTTTGACAAATAGTGTTGTTTATTTCGTAAACCGCTCTAGTTGTCGGCAAAACGGGTGTAGACAGATTTGTGTTCACAAGGCAATTTGTATTTTGACGTCATTATAGAGGAAAAAGCATTGCAATTTTCGATAAAGCGAAATTAGACGGTTATTATGCATATTACGAAAAGAACAAAAGACAAAATTGACGCAATCTGGAATGATAAAGGCGAAATCGTTTTTGTTGCCTGGTCTTTTCTTGAAAAAACCGAGGAGAGTATCAGATATCTCCTGGAAGTATCCTGCGGAAAGGAACACTCCTCAACATATTTCTCATGTATAAAGGAGCTGACCACTAATGCCGTTAAGGCCAATTTCAAGGAGCTTCTGAAGATCGAAGAGATTCTTCCTCAACCGTATGACAGTGATCAGGCTCTCGTGTTTCTGAAATCGAAATTCAAAGAAGATGCAATTCTTGAATACGGCATAAAAGCGAAAGAAAAGGGGCTCAACGTACGCGTTTATATGCGCGTTGAAAATGATTCACTGATTGTTCGTGTGATAAACCCGCTCCCGCTCACACAAAAGTTATATTTCAGAATACTAAAAAAAATGGAACTTGCCCGCGCTTACGATAACCTCGCCCATTTCTACATCGAAAATCCAGATCCTCAGGCCGAGGGGATGGGACTTGGTCTTTCACTGGTGGTTTTGATGCTAAAAGGGCTGGGTCTTGATCCCGATCTTTTTTCAGTAACATCAGACATGAAAACAAAAACAATTGCACAGCTTGTACTTCCGCTGAATGCATAGCAGATTATTCAATGTGTTGCCCTGAATAATCTGCACAGTGGTACTCACTACCATGATACAAAAGACTTTGTCTTTGTCTTACTTTCGAGATGAAAGTCTCTCCTGTTCAATATCTCTGAATATGGTATCGGTATTTCCTGTCGGATACTGCCCCGAAAAACACGCATCACACAGGTGAATTCCGGACGCTTCGAAGATTTCCCGCATGTCAGTTAACGACTGATAAATAAGGGCGTCGGCCCCGATTTTCTCGGCGATACGATCAATGGTATTGTTATGGGCAACAAGCTCTTCTCTTGTCGCCATATCGATACCGTAAATACAGGGATTAATAATCGGAGGAGCGGCCGAGATAAAATATACCTTAGCGGCTCCGGCATCAAGTAAAAGTTTTACAATGTGACGTGAAGTGGTACCGCGTACGACAGAATCGTCAACGACCGCAACCTTTCTGCCGGCAACTACTTTTCGTATCGGATTAAGCTTGTTTTTAACAACCTTCTCTCTTTCGCTTTGTGTGGGGGATATGAAGCTTCTTCCAATATGATTGTTCTTTGCAAAACCGCGACGATAGGGAACTCCAAGCGCCTCCGAGAGCCCGGAAGCGAAGAAGTATGCCGATGAAGGCACATCGATGATTATATCAGGATCAAGACCTGCGGCCTTAACCTGAGCAGCCAGAGCTCGTCCCATCTTTACACGCATTTCGGCGACCAGAAGATCATTGATGATTGAGTCCTCTCTGGCGAAGTATATGTATTCAAAAACGCAGAAAGTATCCTGTCGGTGATAACAGTTTCTGCGATGTACCCGCATATTCATGTCGATGAACACCGCCTCACCCGCACGGATATCACCGACCAGTTCATAGCCAAGATAATCGAAACAGGTTGATTCCGATGCGAAACCGTAATGCATTCCCTCAGGCGTTTTCTTTTGGCCCATTACCAGCGGACGCAGACCGTTGGGATCAGTAAAAACCAGCATGCCCTTGTTTGCGATTATGGTGATGGTACTGTAGGCACCTTCCACCTTTCTCTGTGTTTCACCAACACATTCGAAAATATCGTCAACTGAGAGATTTTTCAGATCTTTTTGCTCAAGTTCGCAGGCAAGCGTATAAAGCAAGAGCTCAAGGTCATTAGAGGTCTCCAGGAGGCGATGATGTTCTTCAAGAAGGTGATGACGTAATTCAACGAAATTTATAACATTGCCGTTGTGTACCATCGAAAGACCGAAAGGGTAATTCACGGTGAAAGGCTGCACATTGATAAGTTCGTTTGATCCCTGTGTGGTATAGCGAACATGGCCAAGGCTCATGTTTCCCGGTAATTTCGCCGGATCAATTCCCTCAAAAACAGATGTAACAAGACCAAGTCCTTTTTTAATGTGAAAGGTGTCTTTAAAGGTGACAACACCGACCGAATCCTGTCCGCGGTGCTGCAATGACAACAAGCCCGAAATGGTATCAAAAAAAGCATTTTTGTTCGGTGGACCGTAAAAACCGACAAGACCGCACATCAGTTGCCTCCATTAGAGATAAAAGAAGTAAAAATTGAACTGAGCGTTTCACCGTAAAACTCGTGTTCGATAGTCAATCCCAATGACTCAAGTTCATGCAGGGAGGATACGCCTTCGATAGCATACTCACGCTTTGCAATCACCTCACCCGTATCAACCCCCTCGTCGACGTAGTGCACGGTAACCGCATTCTTCTTCTGTCCGGACTCAAAGGCCCACTCATAGGCACCTATGCCCTTAAACAGTGCCGTATCAGCCGGATGTATGTTGATAATGCGTCTGGGGTACGCGCGAACAAGAGGGGGGGATACGATGCGCATGTATCCCGCAAGTATGATGAAATCGATCTTATATGGTTTCAGCAATTCACAAACTTCGCTGTCAAAATCCTCCCGCTTCTTTCCTCTTGAATCGAGTGAAAGCACCGCAATACCGGCATTACGTGCAATAGTGAGCCCGGCCGCCGAAGGATTATTAGAAAAAACAAGGACAATCTCACATTTATCACTAAGCCGTCCGTTCTTGTTCTGCTCGATTATGGCACTCATATTCGAGCCCCGTCCCGAGATGAAAATCGCAATTCGTGGAATCATGCCCTCACCTTTCCCATGCCTCAGCAACGGGTCATCATCTCTGTGACGCTGCCAATTTCGATAAAAGAAGCTCCTCTTGAAGGACCAAAATTTCCAGCGAGAATGACGACCCTGCTCTCAGGAACAATATTTCCTTTCCTGATCATTTGATCAAGCGAGCGTTGGATAAATTCATTCTCATTTCTCTGTACGTCGATATATTCAGGATAGATACCGTATGAGAACGCAAGTTCCCGCACCGTATGTTCTTCATAACATTCCGCAAAAACCGGTGTAATACCCCTGTATGCGGCAAGCGCTCGGGCTGTTCTTCCGGTCTGCGTATCGATGATGATGACCTCTGCCCGCAGTTTCTCGGCAGCTTCAACGGCCGAGTAGCAAAGATATGCAGTGATCTCTGTGTTCAGTACCTCGATTTGCGTTGCTCTGTGTTTGATGGCGTGTTCCTCTACATCCATGATGATTTTACTCATCATTTCGACAGCCTCTAGCGGATATTTACCATATGCTGTTTCACCTGACAGCATGACTGCATCGCTTCCGTCGAATACTGCATTCGCCACATCAGAGATTTCCGCGCGTGTCGGTCTGGGGTTTTCGATCATCGTATGAAGCATCTGCGTTGCGGTAATAACAACCTTTCTTCTCTCAATGCATGTCGCGATTATCTTCTTCTGTATCGAGGGAATGCGTTCAGCTGGTATCTCAATGGCCAGATCACCTCGAGCCACCATGACACCATAACAG
>JAEWVL010000353.1 GCA_023396665.1 Spirochaetota bacterium | reverse complement strand
GTGCCAGTCGACAAACTCATCTGAGTTCAGATCCATGCAGATGCCCAGACCGATTCTGCCGTAGGGCGAATCTATATAGCAATAGCGCGCGCCGCTTTGCGCCCACAATGTGTCGAGTTCAAACAGGTTAACCTTTCTGTAGGTTTCGAGCAGGCGTCCGTCGGGGGCGATCAGGTTTTGCGAATTGAAGAGATCGACGCCGTCGATTTCGGCGAAACCGTAGGCCAGATAACAGCCGTATTTTGCGCACAGTTCGCTGAATTGTAAAAAGGTTTCGCCGCGGGCACTCTCGCAAAGCGGCGCGATCTCGTCGCGTGTGCGGAATATGTAGCCTGTTGTGCAAAGTTCGGGCAGGCAGATAATATGCGGTGCCGGGTTTTCTTCGAGTGCCCCGGTGCAGAGCGAAAGCAGAGCCGCGGTGTTCGCGGCCTTATTTCGGTATTCAGGGGTAAAGCAGATTGCGCACAGCGTCACTGACATGCTGCGGCGCTTATCTTGCCATTTCGTTTATCAGTTTGCCGAGCGTTGAATCAGCGGTGGTGACGGATTTCTGGTTCGCCTCGTAGCTACGCTGCACTTCGATCATCTCGACCATGCCGCGAACGACGTTTACGTTGGATTTTTCAAGAAAGCCCTGGCGTATTTTCAGGTTAGAAACCGGCAGCGGGGGGCCCGATTCAACAGTTTCGCGGTATTGCGAGTTTCCTTCTTTCCGAAGATGCCGCTTGTACTCGAAATCGGCGAGCTTCAGCCGGTCGAGCAGCTCCGGCTCCTGCCAGGTGTTTTCGGTCTGATCGACGACCTCTCTGTCGGAGAGCTGACGGTTGATGTAGATGCCGCCGTCTTCGCTTATCATGAAATTGTGCTTCTGCAGTTTTATGATGCCGTTTTCTCCCAGAACGGGATCGCCGTTGTGGGTCATCAGTACGCCTTCATCGTTGATGGTGAGCGAGCCGTTACGTGTGTAGCGGATGCCGCGCTCGGTCAATACGGCGAAAAAGCCCTGACCTTCGAGTGCGATGTCGAAATCGTTCTCCGTTCGGGTAAGGGCGCCCTGTTCGAACTGTGTGAATACTTCGTTCACCTCAAGCCCGGTGCTGAGCTTTCCCACATAGGGCATCGAATCGTAGGATCCTGCCGGTACAATGCCAAGGCCGTCATCGTTGATGCGGCGAATGATCATGTCCGGAAATGCCTTGAAAATAGTGGTGTCGCTCTTGTATGCGGTTTTGTCAACATTGGCCAGGTTGTTGGAAACAACATCCATTCTCGCCTGCTGTGATATCATGCCGCTTGCGCCGGTGTAGATGCCTCGAACCATTCACATTCCCCCTTTCTCCCTTACAATATCGGCACCTATCCCCTGTAACTTGTGACATAATTTTTCGTAGCCGCGGTCGGCATGGTATATGCGCCTAATCTCGGTCTCGCCTTCGGCGGCAAGCGCGGCGATAACGAGCGCGGCACCGGCCCGCAGATCGGACATCATGACCGGAGCGGAGAGCAGCTTCGGTACGCCGTTGATGATGGCGGAGCGGCCTTCGATGGTGATATCCCCCCCCATTCGAAGAAGCTCGGGCACGTGGGTGAACCTGTTTTCGAAGATGGTCTCGATGATCACCGAAATGCCGGGAAGCGTCGTCATAAGCGCCATCATCGGCGCCTGCAGGTCTGTGGGAAAGCCGGGGTAGGGCATGGTGGTGAGCAGCCGGCCGCGAAGTTCTTTGCCCGGTGCGACGCTCACGCTTGTGTCTGTCTCTGACAGTTCGAAGCCCATCGCCTTGAGCGCGTCGATGAGCGAGCGTATGTGCTCGGGGTTGATGTGGGTTGCCGTAACCTTGCCGCGGCAGGCGGCACCGGCGAGCAGATAGGAGCCGGCCTCGATTCTGTCGGGCATTACCGTGTATTCGACGGGGGATAACTTTTCGACGCCCTGTACGACTATCCGTTCTGTGCCGAGGCCCTCTATTTTCGCACCCATCCGCTGCAAAAACTCGCCGACATCAACGACATCGGGTTCCATCGCGCAGTTTTCGAGAACGGTCTCACCCTTTGCGAGCGAAGCGCCCATGAGCAGGTTGATCGTCGCGCCGACGGAAACTTTCGGCATCTTGTAGCTGGCTCCCTGCAGCCCGCGGGTGCGGGCTTTCACCGTACCGTGCTCGAGCGTCACTTCGGTGCCCATCTTCTCGAAACCGGCCAGATGAATGTCGACCGGCCGCGCGCCGATTGCGCATCCCCCCGGAAGCGAAACATCAGCCTCGCCGCAGCGGGCGAGAAGGGGCCCCATAACATAAATGGACGCGCGCATGGTCTTTACCAGATCGTAGGGCACCTCACCGTTGGTGATATTTGTGGCGTCGATTGAGAGGGTGTTTTTCTCCGCATCAAAGGCGGTAAGCGCGCCGATATGTTCGATGATGCGGATGGTGGTGCGAATGTCCTGCAGATCGGGAATGTTAAACAGGGTTGTACGGCCGCGTGCGAGAAGGCTCGCGACTATCACGGGAAGCGCCGCGTTTTTTGCTCCCGAAATGCGGACTTCGCCCGAGAGTGCCTTGCCGCCTTTAATTCTGTAGATATCCATTGTATCCTCTTAAAAATATACCAGGGTAATTCCTGTAAGTATTGTTCTATTAATCGCCGTGTGCCGGTCGCAAGATTGTGGCCGCCGTCGCTTGCTGAGCGCGATGAGATGAAGCTGCTCTTTTTAGAAACGTATTCGTACCCGAAAAGCCGGCACTGTAAACAGCCGCATTGCGTGAGATTGAAAGAAAATGGCCGGGTTCGTCAAGGGTTTTATTTGCGGGTACGAAACGGAACAGCCGAAGCGCTTTCGTGCGTTTTTTCCCTTATCGCTTGTTTGCCGCATCGTTTTCAATTACATTGTATCCTGGCTGTTTCGAATATTTGCCGCCGGATATGCTGTATTCCGCTTTTCTATGGAAATATTCGTGTTCGTTCTGCCGAAACTTTTTACTGTGGATTCCCTGATACAGCAAGCTGCACTTCGACACACACTCTTCGATTCTGACGGGAGACGTATTGGTGAAAATAAAACTGCTTTTGACAGCCCTGCTTGTTTGTCTGCCCTGTGTAGCTGGCGAGCCGGGACTGGTCTATTTCAGCGCTGAGCTGCTTCATGGGTACAAAACCGTCATGTTCGTTATCGATCCCGAAAGCGGAGCAATACTCGAACGCAGCGGCGGAGCACTGGCCTATTACGGCTATGATGAAATGATCGGCATGAATATCGCGCAGATCAACACGCTCTCCGGAGAAGAGATTGCCGTAGAGATGCGGCGTGCCGAGATGGAAAAGCGCAATTACTTTCTGTTTCGTCACCGACTGGCCGACGGAAGCATTCGCGATGTCGAGGTGAATGCGTATCCCATGATTATGAAGGGGAAAACGGTGCTGGTTTCCCGTATACGGGATGTTACTGAAGAACTGGTTCACAGACGCCTGCGATTTGTGTTTGTTCTCACGGGTTTCATTGCACTGCTCATGGTAATAGCACTCATATCCGTGCTGCTTGTCAGATTGCGCAAAGAAAAAAGCCGGGCCTTGCTCGAAAACCGTGAGAAGAGCCGCTTGTTAAGCGAACTGGAACACACGCAGGCTGAGCTACGCAAGCAGCTGAAAGAGAAGGATGTTCTGCTGCGCGAAGTGCACCACCGTATAAAGAACAATATCTTTTCCATCGAAACGCTGCTTGTGCTGCAGTCGCGCTCGGTTGAGTCTTCCGAGGCGCAGTCGGTTCTGCAAAGTGCGGTCAGCCGGGTGCAGGGAATGCGTGTCCTCTATCAGAAACTGCTCGGCAGCGGCAGTTACACTGAAAATTCGGTCCGGCATTACATCGAGAGTCTGGTTGACTCGATCAGAGATGTTTTTCCCGAGAGCCAAACCCTGTGCATCGATATGCGGCTGCAGGATTTTCAGCTTTCGGCCGACAGGCTTTTCCCTCTGGGGATAATCGTTAACGAATTGCTGACGAACATCATGAAACACGCTTTCGAAGCGGGTGCGGCCGGTCATATCTCGCTAAGTCTTGAAAAAAATGAGGGCACCGTTATTCTCGAAATGAGGGATAACGGACGCGGTCTGCCCGAAAACTTTGATCTTTCCTCTGCCGAGGGCTTCGGCCTCATGATAGTGAAAATGCTGGCACAGCAGCTTGACGGGCGTTTCGAGATGTACAGCGAAGGGGGAACGGTCAGTCGCCTCACGTTTTCTTTGTAGCTTTACGGATTACGACCCTGTGCTGCGGCTTCGGCCCTGAATTAGCGCCAATTGCATGTATGCCGAAGGTGTCTTGCACTGTAAACAGATTTACGGTTCAGAAGATGACGGTGTCCGCTATTTCGTTCTCGTCAATTTTCTGCGTATAGCGTTCAAGTACGTCGCTGTAGAAGGGATTGAAGACGATTTCCCGCAGGAGGCTGACTTCGTGATCGTCTATCGCCCCCTCTTTCTGCAGATTGAGTATCGCCATCTGCACGTCCGCGAGATAACGTATTCTGCTGATGATATAGGCGTAGCGCTCTTTTCCGCGTTGTGATAAAGACTTCTTGAATTCGGCGTCGGGAGAGAAACGGACGATTATATCGTGCGCCAGGCGTTTGATCTTGTCGACTTCGGTTAAGTCGATTTCACAGTATTCTTTCGCCTTCGGCAAAAGCTTCGCGTCTACCGTATCGAAGAACATCATGTAAAAGCCGTGAAGTTCGGGGTTTCGAAAGAAAAAGGTTCGCACGAGGGTTTCAGGAAGGTTGCACACGCCGATGACGAAACGCTCCGCGTTTTTTTCGATTTTAAAATAACGGTCGAGATGCTCCTTGTCGAGCTTGGCCAGCAGGTAGTGAACGAGCACCAGATCGCGGGAGATGAAGCTGGTCTGCGTAACCAGTTCGTACTGTGTCTTGTGGGAGAGCGTGTCAAGCAGCTCGTCGAGCGCCTTGTCGCCGTCCGGTTCTCCCAGATTGGTTCTTACGACGATGGAAAGCACTATCGATTCGACGAATTCGAGCGGCAGTTCCGCGTTTTCCATCAGGTATTTGACATGCGCTTCCTTGCGAAACAGTGTGAGGTAGTAGATCAGGGTCTGTTTTGAGTCGAAATCGCCGGTTGCGTGAAATTTTTTGACTATGTCTTCGAATGAGGGGATGTCGAGAATCGAGAACAGCTTGATCGCCTCGTTAATATGAAGACCCGCCTTGTACATGAGAAGATCGAAAAGAGCTTCGACAACTCCTTCCATCGTGTCAGGAACAACAACTTCTTTTACGACAGAACGCCGCCTGAATTTTCTGATCTGTTCTCTGGCACTTCCCACAATTGCTCCGCCCCTTGCTGTCTGTGCGTCATAAACACTATACTAGTTCTTTGCAAGATGCAGGTCAATTACTTTTGCGGCCTGTATCGATCATGGAAATCTGCCGCGAAAACCTCATTTTGCCGGCAGGCGTTTTTTATTGGGAACCTCGAATAATTACCACCCAGGATGCATGGGCGAGCAGCCTGCCTACGGCAGGCGACCAGTCCGCAATGAT
>JAEWVL010000346.1 GCA_023396665.1 Spirochaetota bacterium | reverse complement strand
CGATAAGGCCTGATAATCATGAATACGACAGACAAAAACAAAATAATTCTTTATATCGTATCTAGCATCTTAATCAGAGTCTTTTTTTTCAAGAGAAAATTTTTCTGTTGCTTTGACACGGGAAAATTTTCAAAGTAGCTTTCGTTGGTGCAGATAAATGCAGCTCCAAAGAACATTTAACAGTACAGTCCCATCATGACTGTTCGCATACTAAAACTCTACAGGTGTTACCATGATACAAGTGAACGAGCATTACTTAAAATTGGCTTCCAGCTATCTGTTTTCGGATATTGCTAAACGCGTGTCTTCTTTTCAACAACAAAATCCGGATCGCGAGCTTATCCGTCTGGGCATCGGTGATGTAACCCTCCCCCTTTCTCCCGTTGTCGTAAAAGCTTTTCATGAGGGGGTTGACGAGATGTCAGATAAATCGTCATTTAAAGGTTACGGCCCGGAACAGGGCTATGAGTTCCTCAGATCAGCAATAGCAGAGCATGACTATAGTACCTGCAATATCAAATCCTCCGAGGTCTTCGTCAGTGACGGATCAAAATGTGATACCGGGAATATTCAGGAACTGTTTTCACAAGATTGCAAAATCGGTGTTCCCGATCCTGTGTATCCGGTCTATGTCGATACAAACGTTATGGCCGGCAGAACCGGACGTTTCACAGACGGGCGCTATGATGGGCTTCATTATCTTGAATCAAACGAGGAAAACTCTTATGTTCCGGAAATTCCCTCATTTGCTCTCGATTTGATATATCTTTGTTTTCCGAATAATCCAACCGGTGCGACGGTGAGCAGAGAGCAGCTTCGCTCATGGGTCGAATACGCCCGATCCAACAAAGCGCTTATTCTGTATGATGCCGCTTACGTTGCCTTTATTCGCGATCCTGAAATACCGAGATCGATATTCGAAATACCCGGAGCGAAAGAAGTGGCGATTGAGTTCAGAAGTTTTTCCAAGACAGCCGGTTTTACCGGTACAAGATGCGCTTACACGGTTATTCCCGATGAATGTTGTATTTATGACGCACAGGGAAATGCGCAGCAACTGAACAGACTCTGGAACAGACGTCACACGACAAAATTTAACGGCGTTTCATATCCCGTGCAGAAGGCAGCGGCCGCAATATATACAGATGCCGGGGCCCGTGAAGTAAAAGAACTTGTTGATTACTACCTCAATAATGCGAAGATCATACGCGAATCGCTCATAGAGAAGGGTTACAAATGTACGGGGGGGGATAACTCACCTTACATCTGGGTAAAATCCTCGATGCCTTCATGGGAATTTTTTGATCATCTTCTGCAAAAAGCGGGAATCGTTTGTACGCCCGGTGCCGGATTCGGCAAATGCGGAGAAGGCTATATAAGAATTTCCGCATTCAATTCTCTGGAAAACGTCAGGAAGGCGATGAGTATTTTCCCGGCTCTTTAAATGCCGGAAATCTTGAAAATGCAACTCCATGTGGATTTTACTGAATAGTTCTCTGACATTTTCAAGATTAGATTTTTTAAGGGCAAACATATGATTGTCTGTTATTCTTGCAGATAAAGGTACAATTTCTACGGAGGTTCCAATGAAAGCACACGCAATTGCCGACAATGTTTTTGCTATACATGCGAATATCACCACTGCCGCGCGATTTGAAGGAATTTGGCCCATCCCCCATGGTGTTACACTCAATTCGTATCTCATCAAGGGAGAGAAAAGTGTTTTGATCGATCTTGCTAAAGAATGGGAAGGTTCAATTTCTCAATTTGAAGAGCAGCTCCATTCTGCCGGCAGCTCTTTTGAGTCAATCGATTATCTTGTTTTGAATCATCTTGAACCGGATCACACCGCATTCATAAACGTACTTCGTAAAAGGAATCCCGAACTTGAAATCATTTCAACCCCGAAGGGGATAGCGATGGTTCGCAACTTCTTCAAAATCAGTGATCATCTGCGTGAGGTGAAAACCGGAGACACTCTTGATCTCGGTGCGGGTAAGGTTCTGGAATTTTTCGAAACACCGAATATCCATTGGCCTGAAACCATGATGTGTTATGACCGAAATGAAAAAATTCTTTTCAGTTGTGACGGCTTTGGTTCTTACGGTGTATTGGGAGAGAGAATATTTGACGATGAATTTTCAAATGAAGAGCATCAATTCTATGAGAAGGAATCGCTTCGTTATTATTCAAATATCGTCGCAAGTTTCAGCACATTTGTCAATAAAGCTATCGAAAAGCTGGCTGCACTGGAAATCAGGGTTGTCGCCCCGAGTCACGGTATCGTCTGGCGGAAAAATCCTGCGGAAATAATAAAACGATACAGCCGTTATGCCGGTTACAATACCGGTGCGCCCTGCGAGAAAGAAATCTGCATAATTTACGGATCGATGTACGGATATACGAAGCAGGGCCTGGATTCCTTGATAAGCGGCATTGAACAGGAAAATGTTCCCTATGTCATACATCAGATACCGGATACTGACGCATCGTTTGTTCTCGCCGATGCATATAAATCATCCGGACTGGTTCTGGCTATGCCGACTTATGAGTACAAGATGTTCCCGCCGATGGCTCACATACTGGACCTTTTTGAAAGAAAACACTTCATCGGAAAAAAGGCTTTACGCATCGGCAGCTGGGGTTGGGTCGGTGGTGCTAAAAAAGAATATGAGGAAATGATTGCACCGTTAAAATGGACAAACGTCGAATCGTATGAATGGCAGGGACTTGCCTCAGAAAATGATCTTTCCATCCTGAAGGAAAAGGGACAGGCTCTGGCCCGTTTAATCAAAGATTGAGTTATACAAACAGTTTATAGCAGATAAAAAAACCCGCCGATTGGCGGGTTTTGCTTGTTTTGCTAAATATAACAGTCGCTTACTCTGCGTCGGTAAGACCGTATTTTTCCTGCATCTTTTTAATATAATCGATAACGAAGGGATCGGTCTCTCTTTCTCTGAGCTGCTGCATTTTTACTCGGGTTTCTTCGTTATTCTCAAGTCCGATTCGTGTCACAGCAACGACCTGTG
>JAEWVL010000331.1 GCA_023396665.1 Spirochaetota bacterium | reverse complement strand
AGCATGATGTCACAGGTTCGAGCCCTGTTGTTCCCACCATGGGTTGATAAGCCCAAAGTGTCAAATGGCGTGGTAGTTCAGTTGGTTAGAACGCCGGCCTGTCACGCCGGAGGTCGAGGGTTCAAGTCCCTTCCGCGTCGCCATTTGCCTCTGTAGCTCAGTTGGTAGAGCAAGGGACTGAAAATCCCTGTGTCGGTGGTTCAAGTCCACTCTGAGGCACCACACATTTGCGGGAGTAGCTCATTTGGTAGAGCGCAGCCTTGCCAAGGCTGAGGTGGCGGGTTCGAGCCCCGTCTCCCGCTCCATTTTTCATATTGGCATGTCTGCCATAAAGAAAATGGACTTCATTTGAGGAGCTCGAAGCTCCAAAGGGAAACCATTCGGTTTGTCAACAGTATATGGCGCCATAGCCAAGCGGTAAGGCAGAGGTCTGCAAAACCTTCATCCCCGGTCCGATTCCGGGTGGCGCCTCCACGTAATCCCACCGAAATAGATACAATTTCGGTGGGTTTTTCTTTGCCTCGAAACGCAAAAAACGCCCTAATTGGGCGCTTTTTTGGAATTTGCGTGTTTACGAAGGAGCATGCGGACGCTTTTTCAGTGCTGCAAAATCATTTTAAGGCATTTTTCGCTCAAAAATTGGAACCCCCTAGGGGAAGCGTTTCAGAGTATCGAACAATCATTCTGTCTGGATGGTTTTACGTAAAATTTTCTTTTCAAATTGTCTTTCTCATCTTCTTTCTCTTTGTGTTAATTGCACTAATTACCTCTTGCGCAGAGATTACGCCAACATTGCTAATTCCTTTGTCTTTCTACAATTTTCAAAAAGTCTGCTCTGTCATGCTTCAGGAGTGTTGCACGAATAGCAAGTCCTAATAGCAACCCCGCTACGAGCATATATCGATATTCTAAATAGATACAGATTAGGAGAATGACCGGAATGAAAATCACTGCAAGCAATGTAGCAGAGATTGCCATGAATTTTCTCTTCCTTATGAAGGTTTCACGATATTTCACCTTGTCGCAATGCTTTCTATATAATATCAGCAAGAACGAAACGCGAATAATATATCCAATGGGATAAAACCCATAGAAGATACCCATTGCAACAAACACAATATTTGTTATAATATCCGACAGAGTCATTGCTCTCCGCCTCTCGTAATATGGTAGGAAAAAAAAGAGAAAATCTAACCCAGCAGGATGATTTGCAGTATTTTTTTGACGGCTGGTATTTCGACTGTTTTTATAATTTTATTATGAATCGCCTAGAAACGTCAAAGGTTTTATTCAATTAACTTTTCTGCGAAATCAGAATGTTTAAAAAACCTCTTTCTTTCGCTCCACCATTGCGGATATCGCAAAAAGCTGATATGTTAAATCTGTTTATTTTATTTCAGTTAGCTGGAGGCATTTTCATGAAAACAATCATCGTCGGCGGCGGCAAGGTTGGTCAATCGCTGGCGCGTCAACTTACGGTGGAAAGTTATGATGTTACTCTAATTGACAAGAATGAGCGGGTCGTCGAGCAAGCAAGAACAACGCTTGATGTGATTGGAATTATCGGCAACGGAGCGGCTTATCCGGTTTTAGAGTCCGCAGGCGCCAAGGATGCCGATCTTCTGGTAGCGCTTACTGCTAGCGATGAAATAAATATGTTGTGTTGTCTTACTGCGCACCAGATCGGCGCAAAACACACTATTGCACGCGTGCGAAATCCCGAATATTACGAACAGCTTTTCTTTCTAAAGGATTGCCTAGGTTTATCCATGGCAGTTAATCCTGAGTTGGCCGCAGCGGAAGAAATCGCCCGTATTCTTCGTTTCCCTTCCGCAACCAAGGTTGAGCTTTTTGCACGAGGACGTGTTGAACTGGTTTCCTATCATGTTACAAAAAGCAGTGGTTTATGCGGTACTATATTATCCGATCTGCCACGTAATACTGGAATCAAAGTCCTCATCTGCGCGGTCGAACACGAAGGCGACGTTGTCATCCCCTCCGGTAATTATCAGATCGCTACCGATGATATTATCTACTTCACCGGCGCGCCAGAGCAAATCACAGCAGCCTTTCGCAAGCTTCATTTACTATCGGAACGTGTTCAGAACGTACTGATCATTGGTGGTGGAAAAATCTCCTATTACCTTGCTACGAAACTTGCCAAGGATAGAATCAATGTAAAGATTATTGAGCGCGATGTCTCACGTTCTATTGAGCTCGCGTCGCTCCTGCAAAAAGCAACTATTCTAAACGGTGATGCTTCCAATCACGAGCTGTTGTTAGAAGAAGGTTTGAGCAAACAGGATGCGTTTGTTGCCCTTACCGGATTAGACGAAGGGAATATTCTTTCGGCTATATACGCCTTTCGGCATAATGTGCCAAAAGTGATTGCAAAGATCAATAATGACAGCTTAGTCCCCTTAATACGTAATACTGGTTTGGAAAGCATTATCTCCCCAAAACAGATTACGACGAATCAAATCCTGCGTTTTGTACGTGCTTTATCCGCCGGTCATGATAGCGAAGATATCCTTGCTCTCTATCAAATTGTTGGCGGACGAGTTGAAGTAATGGAATTCCGCGCAGTTGCTGATGATTACTGCAATATTCCGCTTAAGCGCCTGTCGCTCAAACAAAATATCCTGATCGCTTGTATTGTGCGCCGAGGGAAAACGATTATTCCTGACGGAGATGATACGATTCAGGCAAAGGACAACGTGCTCGTCGTCACCGCCGGCCAAAAATTGAAACGGTTGACCGATATACTTCAGGAAAACGCATGAACAGAAGAATGATCGTGTACATACTCGGCTGGATGTTAATTGCCGAGGCAATCTTAATGATGCCCTCCTTAGTAGTAGGCGTAATATATCATGAACCCGCACATCGCTATTTTGTGGCTCCGATGCTCCTTCTAATCGTGATTGGCGGATTCTTTGTCATACAGCGTCCACATAACACCGCAATCTTTGCTCGGGATGGCTGTTTTATTGTGGCGGCATCCTGGGCCGCTTTGTCCATTTTTGGCGCGCTCCCCTTCTATCTGAGCGGCTATTTTGAGACAATCTGGGACTGCATCTTCGAAATCACTTCCGGGTTTACCACCACGGGGGCGTCCATCCTCAAGCAAGTCGAGATACTGCCACATTGCTTGTTGTTTTGGCGCAGCTTTTCGCATTGGGTTGGCGGAATGGGTGTTCTGGTATTTGTGCTGGCCATTGCGCCTCTAGCGGATGACCGATCTTTGCATTTGTTGCGAGCGGAAGTACCCGGTCCGGTGGTCGGAAAACTAGTTCCTCGCATGCGTGAAACCGCGAAAATTCTCTATGGTGTCTATTCTGCATTAACAGTGATTCTGATCCTTCTACTATGGCTAGGTGGAATGCCTTTTTTCGATTCGCTTTGTCATGCGTTCGGAGCGGCCGGAACCGGTGGATTTGCAATAAAAAATGCGGGAATTGCTTATTACGATAGTGCTTATCTCGAAATCGTACTCGGCATATTCATGCTCCTATTCGGTGTAAACTTTAATCTCTATTACCTCTTGTTAATTGGTCGTGTGAAGGAGACTCTAAAAAGCGAGGAGTTGAAATGGTACGGGATCATTGTTGCTTTTTCAATACTGGCGATTGCGCTAAATGTCCTTGCCATATATCAGGATTTTGAAGTGTCTTTGCGACTTGCATTTTTTCAGGTCTCTTCAATTATAACGACTACGGGCTATGCGACAGCTGACTTCGCGCAACACTGGCCGCAGTTCTCTCAGCATTTATTGGTGTTGTTGATGATTATCGGTGCATGCGCAGGTAGTACTGGTGGCGGACTCAAAGTATCGCGATTAATACTTTTGATGAAATCATTTTTTCAAGAGATTCGTCATATCATTTCCCCCCGCGCAGTACGCGTTGTCCGGCTTGACGGCCAAGTAATCGACAATGAAACCCTGAATTCAACGCGCGTCTACTTCATTAGTTATATGTTGATTGTTTGTCTTTCAACTTTGTTGTTATCGTTGGACGGGTTCGATTTCACCACCAATCTAGCCGCGGAGATCGCTTGTTTCAATAATATCGGTCCAGGTCTTGGACTCGTCGGCCCAATGGGAAACTATTCGGCATATTCGCCTTTTTCAAAGATACTTCTGTCGCTGAATATGCTGCTCGGTAGGCTTGAGATCTATCCGATTCTGATCCTTTTCTCGCGATCCGTTTGGAGACGATGATAAGGTGTTGAAATTACTGCTTCATTTCGATAACAATCGAAGTCTCTGAGATGTTAAGCTATCAAGCTCATTTATAGTTGAAAGACCTTCATATGAATAGTATTTATTATCGAGTGTCTCCTTTAATAATATTCAACCTACTTGAGCGCTCTGTTCTGACATAATTCATTCAATCGCAATCAAACTTGCGAGCGAATTGCATTGAAACCCAGACTCACCTGTTTCGCTTTTTATGCTCAAAGTATTCTCGTGCCGAAATTTGATACATTTGCATATGCTCACTTTCTTGGGTAAGCTTCATGCCGCAATGGGTTGCCGTTCTGGTCGAACGTGTATTGTTCTTATTAATTCGTGCAACAACGGTTTCTTTTCGCATTTCAAAGAAAGCCTTCTCAAGCGCAAGTTCGAGCGCCTGCTTTCCGTAGCCGCGCCCCCATAATACCTCTTCGCCAATTGCATAAACGACCTCGCAGCATTTATCGGAACGAGGGGTTAGCCTTATAAAGCCAATCGAATCGCCTTTCTTATTACAGAGCAGAAAGAAACGCCCGATCTGATTCAGATGGAACGAGAGCATCCCTTCCGGTGTTCTTTCTATGAGCGAGATCAATTCATCGGAGATGTTTCTTTCTTCGTTAAGATACCGGATCACGCTTCGATTTTGCATCCATGATGCCAAATGATAGCCATCTTTTCTTTTTATATCCGCACGCAAAAAAACAGAAGCGGCTTCATTCATATCGCTTACCTCTCAGCAGTGTAATACCATAAAGCCCTTCCGTGTTTCACAGACGGTTCTTTATTATTCAATTATTGTTACCATACCAAATAATAACCGATGTGTCAAATCATAGTGGAGAGAAGCGTAATTATCAAACTAAGTGTTTTTATAATTTCACGTTGTCTTTTATCTCGAATTCGGAAAAATCATGTGTATGTGTTAGAATGGACTCAGATACTTTTCTCGAACGGAGGTAACCAGTTATTTGAATATATTGACAAACAAGCTGAAAGAGGTCTCATTAGCGGTTCTTCCGATCACTGTGCTAGTCTTGCTGATCAACTTCACAATAGCACCGTTGGGAATTTCATTTCTAGCTCGATTCTTGATCGGTGCAATTCTGGTAATCATCGGTCTGGCTGTTTTTCTGTTCGGAATCGATCTTGGCATAACACCGATAGGAAACCAGATGGGATCGTCCCTAATAAAGACGAAAAAACTATGGGTAATAACCCTGGTTAGTTTTGTGTTGGCGCTCATTATTTGTGTCGCCGAACCTGACCTGCACATTCTTGCAGGTCAGGTGAATGAAGTAACCACCGGATTGATATCCAAGACGAGCCTCGTCATTATTGTATCTGCCGGTATAGCGGTGTTGTTCTCTTGCGGATTATTCCGGATTATAAGGAACGTACCTCTATATATCATGTTAACCGTATTGTACGGCATTGTCTTTGTATTATCTCTGTTTACGCCACATGAATTCATTGGTATTGCGTTTGACGCATCAGGCGCAACAACCGGCGCACTGACTGTGCCGTTTATTCTCGCTATGGCAATCGGCGTCTCGTCGCTAAAAAAAGACAGTAAAATGTCGGAAAAAGACAGCTTCGGTTTGGTTGCGATCACATCTGTCGGCGCAATCATTGCCGTCCTTGTCATGGGGATGATTCAAGGAAAGCCACCAATGCATGCGCTCGTTACGATCATTGCTTCTGATTCGCAGTCAATCATGCAGCCATTTTTCAACAAACTCCCGATTGTTGCATTAGAATCGTTGCTTGCGCTGCTTCCATTGCTGATCATCTACATTGCATCAAATTTCCTTTTGTTTAAACTACCGAAACGGGCATTCGTTAAGATTCTAGTTGGCCTTCTTTACACATATATCGGACTTACGATTTTCATGACCGGTGTTAACGCCGGTTTCATGGACATCGGAAAGCTGATCGGCTATAAGGTTGCTTTGTTGGAGAACAAAGCCGTCTTCATACTCATCAGTTTTCTGTTAGGCTGCCTGACCATACTCGCAGAGCCTGCAGTTCATATCCTCACGAAAAGTGTTGAGAAGGTGACGAGCGGATACATCAAACGCAAAGCCGTTTTGATTTCGCTATCCATCGGAATCGGCTTCGCTGTGTCCCTCTCTGCGATCCGAATCATTACCCCCGGAATGCAGCTTTGGCATGTCTTATTGCCTGGCTACCTGATATCAATCGGCTTGGCATATATCTCGCCAAAGATTTTCGTGGGCATTGCTTTTGACTCGGGTGGCGTTGCATCCGGGCCAATGACGGCTACTTTTATACTTGCTTTCACTCAAGGTGCTGCTGAAGCAGTTGAAACAGCCAGCGTCTTGACCGATGGCTTCGGCATGATCGCTATGGTTGCTTTGCTGCCATTGATCGCATTACAAATCCTTGGTATCATTTACAAAACAAAATCCAAAAAAGGAGGGCTCAAAGATGCAGCAAAGTAACCGGGACAGCAGCCAGTTCGAGCTCTTGACTGTAATAGTCAACGATGGCGTTGGAACAAAAATATTGCGGGCTGCAAGTAAATGCGGAGTTTGCGGTGGCACAGTTTTATTGGGAAGAGGAACGGTAAAAAGCAGCTTCCTGAAGTTTATAGAATTGTATGAAGAAGAAAAAGAGGTTGTTCTGATTGCTGCAGGTAAATCAACCGCATATAATCTGCTCGAATACCTTGATAAGGAATTTCACTTCAGTAAACCGCACCACGGCATCGCCTTTTGTACGCCAGTAAGAACCGTGGTTGGAAGTAAGGGCTGCAAGACTGATATTCATGATGAAAGCGAAGGTGCAGGGTCAATCATGTATAATGCGATATATGTTATTGTTGATAAAGGAAATGCGGAGGCCGTGATTGATGCGGCGACAGCAGCCGGCTCGACGGGCGGAACCATATTGAACGCAAGAGGCTCGGGTATTCATGAAACGAGCAAGCTTTTCTCCATGGAGATCGAACCGGAGAAGGAAGTCGTACTGATCATTTCTGAAGTTGCTAAAACTGAAGAAATCACCGCTTCAATAAACAATTCTCTTCATCTGGATGAGCCGGGAAACGGCATCATGTTTGTACAGGATGTCTCTAAGGTTCGCGGGTTGAGAAGTGACGACTGAATCGGATCTTTCCTGTGTTAGATACAGACGCGCATGAATTCGAGATCATAGTTCAATCTTCCGGGTCGAGGTTCTTTGGATGAAGTTTGACCTGCTCTAAGTACAAAATGGTAGCGTCGAAAACGGTAGCGTCGAAAACTTTGTGTAAACGCAAAATGCCAGATAATTTCAATGGAGCGCGTATCGGAAATTGTGTAGACGCAATTTGCCAGATAATTTCAATCAACCATATTAATCAAATGTTTATCGAAGTTTCCACCCCGTTCCTCCACCGAAAAACCATATTACCATCTAGGTGAACCGTTATCGTTTCCACCGTCGCATTCCACAGTCCCTCATCGAATTCCGTCATCAACCCATCGGCTTGCTCCAGCATCCGAATGAACTCCAGCATCTTCTGCCGACGTTGTTTGTGCTCTGTGCGTTGACCCTCGATCTGCTTTAACCGTTGCGTGGCCGCCTCGTAGCGCGCTTTCAAACCCTTATAGCGTTCTGCATATGTCTGCTGATCCTGTGGGGTCGTGGCGTTCTCGGCCACGCATTTTCGAATGAGCTCAGAAACGGCGTCGGCTTCGTCGGTTTGCTGTTTCGCTTCCAAATCCAATGCGGCGTGATCCGTTAGGCGCCGGATGATCTGTTTGTACTCTGAGATTAAGTCATCCTTGCCCTCGATCATCCCGTTCATCGCCCGAACGAATGCCGCTTTTACGTCATCCTCGTATAAATGCGGAGTCCTGCAACGTTCGTTGTTCTTGAATTTTCGGGAGCACTGCCAGATTCTTCTTTTATATTGAGATGTGCTGTGCCAAACTTTTTCAATGAA
>JAEWVL010000325.1 GCA_023396665.1 Spirochaetota bacterium | reverse complement strand
CACAGTTCGTTACCTCCCTGTACAGCGGAACTTCTTAACTCCCGAACAGAAGCAAGGGAGTTTTCAGGTCTCTCACCTGATGGGTTCTTTTACGTCTATATCTACACACGCCTCTTGGCGTACCCTGCCCTACGGGTGTGGCTGCGCCACGGATTAGGGTAATCTGACACAAAATCAATAATGGAGTTCGCATGAAATCATATCTTGCTCAAAAAGAAATTGAAGGTCGCATTTTTACCTTGCGATCTTTACAGGTAATGATTGATCGCGATCTTGCGGAATTATACGGTGTCGATACCAAGGTTCTAAATCAAGCAGTAAAAAGAAACAGCGAACGATTTCCTGATTCGTTCAGATTTCAGTTATCAGTCAGCGAGAAAAACGAACTGGTCACAAATTGTGACCGGTTCAATATTTTGAAACACTCATCAGCATTGCCTTATGCATTTACTGAACAGGGTGTGGCAATGCTTTCAGCAGTTCTTAAAAGCGATACTGCGGTAAACGTAAGTATTCAGATAATGAACGCATTTGTAAAAATGCGCTCGTTTATTATGAATAATGCACTTCTTTTTCATCGGCTTGATAAAATCGAACTCAAGCAGATCGAGTCAGAGCACAAATTTGAACAAATATTTAAGGCACTTGAAAATAAAGACGCTCTTGATGAAAAAGGGATTTTCTTTGATGGTCAAGTCTTTGACGCCTATGTGTTTTTTTCAAAAATCATTAAAAGCGCAGAGATATCGATCATACTAATAGATAATTATATCGACGAATCTGTCCTCACACTTTTTACAAAAAGAAAGAAAACGGTCAAAGTCGTTATTTTTACAGAAAAGATCAGTCCCCGTCTCGGGCTTGATCTCAAAAAACATAATGAACAGTATGAACCGATAGAAATACACGAACGATCGGGTTTTCATGATCGTTTTCTTATCATTGACGAAAAACAACTCTATCACATCGGGGCATCATTGAAGGATCTTGGCAAAAAGTGGTTTGCCTTTTCAAGAATGGATTTGCTGACTAATGATATATTGAACAAACTGAAATCATCAGAGTCAAACTTGTGACAAAAATAATTTTCCGGGATGCAAAGAATAAGAGATGTTTCTTTTTTGAATACTGTCGAGGTATTTATTAATTAGTTGATTTAATTTTTTTGGTGAGTTTGAGTGGTTGTGTGTATTTGTTTTCGACGAAGTTTCTATCTTTGTGCAAGGGTTCTTTTGCGAAAAGAATCGAAACCGTTGTTACTTTCTTGGCGCGCCAAGAAAGTAACGCAAAGAAGCGCCTCTTCATCGGCGCTTGTACATCCGTGTGCGCGCCGACTGCTACTTGCGGTTTCTTCATCGCGCATCCGTGCGCGAGAAACCGCCTTTCGAGCATCGTGCTCAATGCATGCGTCATCAGGGCTGACATAAATGAAATCTTTTCAACACGAACTTCGAGAAATCATGATTAATGTAACTGATGAAATTCTGGTGACAGGATATTTCTCGAAGTTCTTTCTGGCTGGCATTGAAGAAGCGCGCTTACTATTCGGCGATAAAGGCGCCGAAGCGGCCCGCCAGCACATTATCAGCGATTTGAAGATGGAAGGCTGGCGCGAGAGCGATCCCTTTCCGAGAGACGAATTTGATTACGTGAGAATGGGCCTTTTTTGATTAAAAAAGTGAATATAAGCCTCAACCTCCCCCTTCGCGGGCTATCTTCTGCAATCAATGTATGCCATATTGTAAGGTTACTTTGAAGCAGGAGTAGTCTATTATGATAGAACAAAGCGATTCATCCATATCCGTCTGTGATATCTTCGAGAATTGGCTGAAGAACAACATTCACCGTTTCAAGTATAGACCACAAATTCGGGAAAAAACCGGCAAATACAAGAACCGTAATCAAAGAATTCTCTCTGTCTCTTTCGAGGGTATTACGCCCATGCTGGTTGTTCCTATATTGAGAGGAGCGATAGCGACTCTCATTTCCTTATAATTACAAACAGAACGCAGCGATGTTTGTCTTATTTTGTGATGGCGGCGGCAGTGTGTATGTAGAAAATAAGAAAGAAGGCATTTTTGACTGGCTGCGGGATTTCGAAGTACTCGAAAAACGCGATAACTTAGGCCGCTACTTCTGCGGTTATTGCATTGAACCGGAAAATTACTCCACAAGGGGCGAACTTTACGAAAAGCATCAGTTTGAGCGCATTCTCTCTTGGGTCAATATGCTCAATCGAAATATGGTTCTGGCGGCATAAAAAGAGACGGCTTCATCTCGGCCATGATCCGCTATAGAAAACACCCCGATCTCGTGAACTGGGATTACTGTTTTGATGTCGTTTTGGATGTGGAATGACAATAAAACTTTGTTGACGTATGAAAATGAACTATAATGTTAAAGAAATAGAGGTGATATAGTAGAAGATGAACTCGTATGAAACCCTCAAAAAACGCTATACCGACGAAGAGTTCATCACCTCTGCAGCCGCCAGAAGAAATTCGCTCGAATATGAAAAAATCACCTTCGGTAAAAACCTCTCACCCCGTAAAAAATATATCCTCCTGCTTCTGAAAGACACACATGCCGCATTTTTAGGGCGCAACACAAAGCGGTTTTCTCATACAATTGAAAATAAAAAAACCGCTTTGTCCATGCTTTGCGCCCGCAAGGGGACAGCCATAAAATCATTTTGGAAGTCCCCTTACATAGGCAACTACCCTGCCGTCATCGCCATGTGCGGCATGATGCTCGAATCGGTGCTTTTGCTAAAAGTCCGAACTCATTTCGAGATTACCAAATTCATTGAGTATACCAGAAAGCCGAACGGTCCGGTTTTGGCCGCGAGAACAATAGAAGAAATTGAAGAGCTTCAGTTCGCTGATCTGATCGGCGTGTGCCATCATTATAATTACCTTTCGAATGATCTATTTCAGCAGCTTCGTAATATTCATAAAATCCGTAATATCACCATTCACGACAAGATGCCTTTTTTCAAACGAGTTGATAATGACTATGTGCTCGAATTACCGGGTGCAAAGTTTCCGGTTGTGCTCTCTCGCGAGAGCGTGAAGCTGCTTATTGCTGACACATCATCATTAGCGGCGTATTTTTGTCTGACGAGGTCGAGGTTGATATTGAGTGTGGTGATTGAGTCGTTTGAGTAAAGTATCGCAAAACTCCGGCTTTCCCGGTCCTATGGGAATGGTTCTCTAAGAGAGAATTATCTTTTGTGATCAAAAAAGGGAATCGTTTTGGTAAAAGAATCGAAACCGTTGCAACTTCTTTTGAACGGCCAAAAGAAGTTGCGCAAGAAAAGGCCGCTCTCAGACGCCGAGGGCTGATGCTCGTAACTTTCGCGCCGCTTTTCAAGCGGGCAGCGAAAGACGAGCTAAAAGGTGTGGCTGCGCCACGGATTAGGGTTAAAATTTATTTACTTATTGCATTAATTGTGTTTATGCAATACCAGATGATCTAAAATACTTAAAACTATTATAACGCTAATCAAAGATAAAAAGGCAGATGAATCCGCAATGACTGACAATAGTGATAAAAAAATCCTCTACATCGATATGGACAATGTTCTGGTTGATTTCCGCTCGTCGTTTGAGTTTGTTGATCCTGCTTTTTTTGCTGAATATAATGAAAAAAATAAACTTGATGAAGTTCCGGGCATCTTCTCTCTTATGCAGCCAATGCCGGGTGCAGTTGAGGCGTTTGAGACGCTTTCAAAAGTTTTCGATACATATATTCTCTCCACCTCACCCTGGCTTAATCCGTCAGCGTGGAGTGACAAACTACTCTGGGTTAAAATGTATCTTGGCGAATCTGCTTACAAGCGGCTTATTCTGACCCATTATAAAAATCTGAATATAGGCGATTACCTGGTTGATGACCGCACAAAAAACGGTGCTGATAAATTCAAGGGCGAGTTAATATTATTCGGGTCGGAGAAGTTTCCGGGGTGGGAAGAGGTGGTGGAGTATTTGCTGGGGTGATAAAGTAATTGTTTAGTCACTGTATTAAGAAAAGATCTGTGCACTAAAATGAGCCTACAAGAAATTTACTGAGACTAGCCAAAGAATTGCGGTTTAAAGATAGTGTGAGGTATTATGAGTGAATCTGAAGCAAAAACAAGAAAAACCAGAATAGATGAGAAATTAAAATCTTCTCTTCTTAATTGGACAATAATTCATAATGACAAAGTAAAAGATTATTCCTCATTGAGCAGTCATGCTGTAGAAGAGTTTCCAACAGAAACCGGACCTGCTGATTATGCATTATTTGTACAAGGCAAGTTGCTGGGAATAATTGAAGCTAAAAAGCTATCAGTTGGTGTTGAAAATGTTCTTGAACAGGCAAAGAGATATTCAAGAGGAGTAAAAAACACTGTTGGTATTTGGGGTGAATATAAAGTGCCATTTCTTTATTCAACGAATGGAGAATTGATATTTCATCTGGATGTTAGAAAAAAAGAAAACACATCTTCTCAGTTAATTGACTTTCATTCTCCCCAAGCCTTGCTTGATAAATATAACCGAAACACAGATAAATCTGAAAAATGGTTTGAGCAAAGACCTGTTAATGAAATTTCACGCCTGCGTCCATATCAGATAGATGCTATTGAGGCTATTGAAAAAGGTATTTGCAACGGTAAGAAAACAATGCTTTTGGCCATGGCAACCGGAACAGGCAAAACATTTACACTCGTTTCATCCATTTATCGGTTATTGAAATCAGGGTATGCCAAAAGGATACTTTTTCTTGTAGACCGAAGGGCATTAGCAGCACAAACCGTTTCCGCAATATCAGCATTTGAAACCCCCGAGGGTCTAAAGCTCGACAAAGACTATGAAGTTTACAGTCAGAAATTCAGACGCGAAGATCTGGATGATACAGCAACCTTTGATCCTAAAGTTCTCCCTGAAGAATATTTAACTAATCCCCAGGAAAAGCACACATTTATTTATGTATCTACCATTCAACGTATGTCAATCAATTTGATGGGTAAAGAAGCTGTTAGTAATTTTGAGTATGATGTAGATGCTCAAAAACTTGATATACCGATTAATGCCTTTGATATTATTATCGCTGATGAGTGTCACCGGGGTTATTCATCCAAAGAGACCGGCAGATGGAAATATGTTATCGATTATTTTGATGCGATAAAAATCGGTCTTACCGCAACACCTGCAACTCACACTCTTGCAATGTTCAAGAATAAAGTATTTTCGTTTAGCACTGAACAGGCTATTCTTGATGGGTTTCTGGTAGACTACGACGCGATCAAAATCAAATCTGACATTCATATTAACGGAGCTTTTCTGAAAGAAGGCGAACTGATCGGTGAGATCAATACGAAAACAGGAGTAGAAAAGCTTGATGAGCTGGAAGATGAGAGGGAGTTTAGTGCTTCAGAAATTGAAGAGAAAATAACTTCGCCGGATAGCATTAAAAAGATCATTAATGCAATAAAGAAATACACTGATCAGCATGAAGCAGAATATAAACGATTCCCAAAGATGCTAATTTTTGCAGTAAATGATTTATCTCACGTTTCACATGCCGATGAAGTGGTTCGAACCTGTAAGGAAGTGTATGACAAGGGTGATGATTTTGTCATGAAGATAACCGGCAGCCCTACGGTTGATCGTCCGTTACAGAAGATTCGACAATTCAGAAATCGACCGGAACCCAAAATAGTGGTAACTGTGGATATGCTGACTACCGGCGTGGATATACCAGCCATTGAAATGATTGTATTCATGCGCATGGTAAAATCCCGTATTCTCTGGGTTCAGATGCTGGGCCGCGGCACCAGATTGTGCCCGGAGATTAACAAGGATAAATTTACTATTTTTGATTGTTTTAACGGCGGACTGGTCGAGTATTTCAAAGATGCCACGGATTTCAAAGTAAATTTACAGAAAGATACAGTACCATTAGCGGAAATCATCGAAAGAATTTATGATAATGTCGACCGGGAGTATAATATAAACCGTCTGATCAGGAGGCTCAGGCGAATTGAAAATAATATGGGTGCAGAAGCCCGTGAAGCATTTTCAAAATACATACCGGATGGAGACTTAAAGGCTTATACTGATAAGCTGAAAGACAATATTTATAATAATTTCACCGAGACGATGAAACTTCTTCAAGATAAGGATTTTCAGGATCTGTTAGAGAATTACCCCCGCCCCACAAAAGTATTCTTGAAAGGTTATGACATTGTTGACATAGTTGAAGATGAAGTAATGTTCCGGGTTGGTGACAAATATCAGAAACCGGAAGACTATCTTAAACTTTTTGAGCAATTTGTAAAAGATAACCCTGAACAAATTGAAGCCATAGAAATTTTATTATCAAGACCGGCAAAATGGAATACTGAAGCTCTTGATGATTTAAGGGAAAAACTAAAGAATAGTCACTTCTCTGAAAAAGATTTACAGCACGGACATGAACTGGTTTATAAGAAACCGTTGGCTGATATTATTTCCATGGTCAAGCATGCTTCAAACTATGATATTCCCATACTAACTGCACAGGAGCGTGTTGAACAGGTAATCGATAAGCTGAAGGTAAAACATTCTTTTAGCGATGAACAGCTAAACTGGCTTTCATACATCAAAGAGCATTTGATAAAAAACCTGACAATCTCAAAAGATGATTTTACAATCATGCCGGTTTTTAAAAATCATGGTGGTTTGTCCATTGCCAGACAGGTTTTTGGTAAAGAATTAGAAATAATGATACAAGAAATAAATGAAGCTATTGCCGCATAAGAAAGCAAAAAATGGTGAATAGAATGTCTGATGTAGTAAATAAACTTTGGGGTTTCTGTCATACACTGCGCCATGATGGTATAGATTATGGCGACTATATTGAGCAATTGACCTATCTGCTTTTCTTAAAGATGTCTCATGAAAGGGGTATTGACCTGTCAAAAATTGAGTATGAAGACAATAAAAAAATGGTTAAGCTCGATTGTTCATGGACTCCCTTTTCAGAGAAATCAGGTACTGAACTTTTAGATACCTTCGCTCAGATTCTAAGGGCACTCAGCCGTCAATCCGGTCTTCTTGGGGACATTTTCAACCAATCTATGCCCCGTTTTACAAATCCAGTAAACTTAAAAAAGATCATCAACATGATAGATGAGGAAGACTGGTCATCCATGGAAGTGGATGTCAAGGGAGCGGCCTTTGAAGGGCTTTTGGAAAAGTCGGCCGCAGAAGGGAAAAAAGGAGCCGGACAATATTTCACACCCCGTGTGTTGATCCAGTCCATTGTCAATGTAATGAAGCCTGATCCGCGAAGCAGTAAAGAATATAAAATCTGTGACCCTGCCAGCGGTACTGCAGGTTTTTTGATGGTGGCCTACGAGTGGCTCATGCGCGTTACCAACGGTGCTCTTGAAAGAAAGGATGTTTTACGCATCACCAAGAAGACCTTTTACGGGCAGGAGTTAGTTCCACGGCCACGGAGACTTGCGTTGATGAACCTTTTTCTTCATGACCTGGAACCTACTATATATCTGGGCGACAGTATTTATGAACCAGACAGGGGCGAGCGCTACGACTGCATTCTTACCAATCCCCCCTTCGGTACCAAGGGAGCCAACCAGGCCCCAGTGCGGGATGATTTTACGGTAAGCACCAGCAATAAGCAGCTTAACTTTATTCAACATGTGGTGACTATTCTTAAGCAGGGTGGACGGGCAGCCATGGTTCTGCCGGACAATGTACTTTTTGCCGATGCCGCTGGGGATGTGATCAAGTATCTAATGGAAGACTGCAATGTCCATACGATTCTCAGGCTTCCCAACGGAACCTTCACCCCCTACAGTCAGGGAGTGAAAGCCAATGTCATCTTTTTTCAAAAGGGCATGAAAACCGATAACGTCTGGATTTACGACTGCCGCACCAATATTCCTGGAGTCACCAAAAAAGACCGCCCCCTAACCCTTGAGATGTTCAAGGATTTTGAAAAGTGTTATGGCGACGACCCCAATGGTCAGTCCAAACGAAAGGATCAGGGCGAAGATGGCCGGTTCCGCAAATTCAGTTATTCTCAGATAAAAGACCGGGATTTTAATCTTGATATTTCCTGGCTCAAAGACGAGAACCTCGAAGACCCCAATTCCCTGCCGGAGCCGCAGCTTTTAGTGGCCGATGCCATCACCGAGCTGGGCGCCTGTGTCGATGAGTTACAGCTGATTCTGGACGAGATTGAGGCGGAGGGAGTGGAATGAGAAAACCTCCGGAAGAGCGTAAACTGAATGCTTTGGCAAAAAAAAAGGAAGGTATAGAGCTTCCTATTCCCGATGTAACTCTGAAACTGCCCGATGATTATTTGCAATTTTTACAGGACTTGAAGTCCCGTATCAGAAGTGAACGAATCAAAACCGTACTCTCTGCAAATGTCACAATGGTGATGCTTTACTGGGATATAGGTCAAGCTATTTTAAAAAAGCAGGATAATGAGGGATGGGGCGCCAAAACCATTGACCGGATGGCATACGACTTAAAAGAAGAGTTTCCTGATATGCGGGGTTTTTCTTCGAGAAATCTCAAATATATGCGGAAATTTGCCGAATGCTGGCCTAAGCGTGAAATTGTGCAAGTGTCACTTGCACAAATAGGCTGGTACCAGAATATAGCTTTGTTCGAGAAGCTGAAAGAAGACCACCTGAGGCTTTGGTATGCTCAAAAGACATTGGAGAACGGCTGGAGTCATACAGTTCTTGTTCATCAGATAGAGTCAGGGCTGCATAACAGGATTGGTCAGAGTGCCAATAATTTCGAAGTCGCCTTTCCCCCTGCTGATTCGGATATGGTAAATCAGATTTTTAAGGACCCCTATGTTTTTGATTTTCTGGGTACTGCCGACACCCGCAGGGAACGGGAGCTTGAAAACAAGTTGATGGAGCACCTGGAAAAATTCCTCCTAGAACTGGGGCAGGGTTTTGCTTTTGTGGGCAGACAGGTTCATTTGGAGTTCAGCGATGAGGATTATTACATCGACCTTCTGTTTTATCATCTTAAACTGCGTTGCTATGTAGTGGTTGAACTTAAATCAGGCAAATTCGATCCGGGCTATGTAAGCAAGCTCAATTTTTATATGAATATTGTCAATGATTTACTGCGTCACCCCAATGACCAAAAAACCATCGGCCTGCTTCTGGTTAAAGAGAAGAACCATACGGTAGCAAAGTATGCCCTGGAAGGCTATACCAATCCTATTGGTGTTGCGGAGTGGGAAAAGCAGATAACAGAAAACCTCCCCGATGAACTAAAGTCCTCCCTGCCGACGATTGAGGAGATTGAGGCGGAATTGGGGGGTGGGGAATGAGTCTTTCAGTATCTGTAAAAGAAATTGTTGATAAAACCAATAATACCTTGCTATCAGCCCATCAAAATTGGTTGCGTGTATCGATAGAAGATATATGTGAAGTTTTAAATGGTTATGCTTTCAAATCAACCGCCTTCAACAATAAAAAAATAGGCATGCCATTAATTAGAATACGTGACGTCCAAGAATCTTCGGTTGAAACATATTTTTCTGGCGACTTCCCAAAAGAGTATGTTATAAAATCAGGGGATATTCTTGTTGGAATGGATGGAGATTTTAATTGTAAGAAATGGAATAATATACCAGCATTACTAAACCAACGAGTTTGCAAGATTGAAATTGTTAGCAAATATTTTCATAAAGATTTTTTATACTATGCGCTACCACCGTATTTGACAGAAATCAACCAGTGGACTTCTGCTGTAACTGTAAAACATTTATCTTCTTTTTCAATTAAAGAAATTCCTCTCCCCCTCCCGCCCCTGAACGAACAAAAGCGCATTGTTGCCAAGCTGGATGCTATCATGCCCCGCATTGAGGCGGTGAAAGCGCGGTTGGACAAGGTGCCGGGCATACTCAAACGCTTCCGCCAGTCGGTGCTCACCGCAGCGGTCACCGGAAAACTCACCGAGCAGTGGCGCCTGTCTGCGTGCACCGCACAGGCAGGGGAAGAGCATCCGGAGGTGGGGGAATGGGAAGAAAAGACACTTCAAGATGTAACCGATTATCAGGGTGGCTATGCATACAAAAGCACCAAATTCATTGAATCCAGTGACAATCAAGTTTTAAAAATTGCAAATGTAAAAGTTTATGGAGTAGATATTGATATCGCCCCTTCCTTTATTGATGATGAATATGCAATAGAAACAGAAAGATTCATGCTCAAGGAAAATGATGTTATCATCTCGATGACGGGAACAAGAAATAAGCGGGATTATGGATTTAATGGAATTATAAGGCAAACGACTCGCAAACTGTTTCTTAATCAAAGAGTAGCAAGACTCAGGTGCCATGAAAAGCAAATTCTACCTGAAATTCTTTCTTTGATACTAAAAACTCCTGAGTTTCGTGATTACTTTTTCAAAGATGAAACTGGTAATGTTAATCAAGGAAATGTCGGTGCAGATGCCCTAAAGCTTGCACCACTATTACTTCCTCCCCTCGAAGAACAAATAGAAATCGTTCGTCAAGTAGACAAACTCTTTGCCCTGGCCGACAAGGTGGAAGCTCATTACCAGAAAGCCAAAGCCCGGGTGGACAAGCTTTCTCAGTCGGTGCTGGCCAAGGCCTTTCGCGGGGAGCTGGTGCCCCAGGATCCTAATGACCTGCCTGCCGCTGAATTACTGAAACAGATACTTGCAGAAAAGGATAAAATGGCTGCTCAGCTTAAGAAAAGGAAAACAAAAAATGTTAAGCAGCGTAAATAAATGGTTTATCTATGCGATCGAATGTGAAAATGATTCGCTTTATATCGGACAAACAAGCAATCTTCAAAAAAGATGGGAAATGCATCTTTTGGGTAAAGGTGCTGATTGGACAAAAAAATATAAACCAACTTATTTCTATGAAATCGAAACATGTGATTCGTTAAAAGAAGCAATCTTGAAAGAGAAAGATTGGAAAACGACGAATGGGCGAAGAAAAATAAAACAGATAGTAGCTAATTTACGCGACAGTCAGGCAGGCGAACCGGCGGAGAAACTGCTGGAACGGATACTTGCAGAGAAAGAGCGTCTCTCACAGGGCACACAGAGAACACTGAGGAAGAAAATATGATTATGAAAAACTCTGTGACCTCCGTGAGAAACAAAGGTATTCTATGAAATCAATCAAAGATCTCCCCATTCACGAACGCCCTCGGGAAAAATTGCTCAAACAAGGAGCTGCGTTTCTTTCCGATCAAGAACTACTGGCTATAATTCTTGGGAAAGGAACACAAAAGGATGATGTACTTGCTTTGTCAAAAAAGATTGTGAAAATCATCGACGAAAACGGCCTTGCTTTTACTGCACATGACATAACCAATATAGACGGAATCGGAACCGCCAAGGCTGCGTCTATTGCCGCCGCCTTTGAGTTTGTCCGAAGGAGAATAAAACCCGAAGGTTTGAAAATAAAATTTCCCGCCGATGTACTACCGTTGATACAGCATTATGCGGATCGAAAGCAGGAGCACTTTTTGTGCATCTCCATCAATGGCGCCAACGAAATCATGACTGTGCGGGTCGTCAGTATCGGCCTGATCAATAAAAGCCATGTTCACCCCAGAGAAGTTTTTGCAGATGTGATTTCCGAGAGAGCAACGGCGGTTATTGTCGCCCATAATCACCCTCAAGGTGAATTGAAGCCAAGCGACGAGGATATTCAAATAACAAAGCAATTAAAGGATGCTGCCAGAATATTGGGTTTAAGTTTTTTAGATCATATTATATTCAATTCAAAAGGATACTTTTCATTTGTTGAAAACGACAAACTATAATGCAGGTGACCGCCGCGATTCAGGCGAATTCCGATCGACTGAATAACAAGTTCACCAGCAAGATTCAGTCAGATTCAAGCGTCGCCGGAGTTCCGGTTTTTTCGAAGAGCAGTTATCCCGACATGATGCTCGCCGACGACTCGGTTCGCGAGATTTGGGACAACTTGCAAAACGGCCAGGATGAGAATTTAAAATTTCTATTTGAAGAGCTGAAAGAACAGGAAATATTCTCAAGCGGGCCTCGGAAATAAACCTTTAGCTTAGATTCTGTTACGGTTGTTTTTACCGGTTTTTTCGAGGCCCGAGTTAATAAGACCTGTTCTGTTTTTGAATACATCATCCCCGGTTTCAAAGTGAAGGGCGAGCAGATGTTCCGGGTGTTCGGGTGAAACTGGTAAAGTTAATTTTCTATTTCGGATTATCCTATGAATAAAGTGTATGATAAAGAATTTTTGAGTCATCTGATACATGACTGGGAACATGAAACTGTTGAATTTAAACAGGCAGGTTCTGATTATTCAACGGATAAAATTGGACAATATTTTTCGGCATTATCAAATGAAGCCAATTTAAGAAACCGGGAAAGCGCCTGGTTGGTATTCGGTATAGACAATAAAACCCGTGCAATTGTGGGAACAAACTACAGACCCGAACAGGAACGTCTGAACAGCTTGAAGATGCAGATTTCTGAAAATACTGAACCGAGCATAACGCTACGTAATATACACGAAATTCATAATGAAAAAGGGCGCGTCATTTTATTTGAAATACCTTCGGCTCCACTTGGTCTGCCTATTTCATGGAAAGGCCATTATTATGCCCGTTCAGGTGAAAGCCTGACCCATCTCGGAATTGATAAACAGGATGATATCAGAAAACAATCACTTGAAAACGATTGGAGTATAGGAATAGTTGAAGGTGCTTCTTTCACTGATCTGGATACAGTTGCGATAGAAACCGCGAAATCGTCTTACATAAAAAAATACTCGAACCGAATAAGCGAGAAAGATATAAGAGAGTGGTCTGTTGAAACTTTTCTCAATCGTGCCCGCCTAACGGTCGACAGCAAAATTACGAGAACCGCACTTTTATTATTAGGTAAACACGAATCGGCATCATATCTGTCGCCGCATCCGGCTCAACTAACCTGGAAACTGGAAGGGGAGGAACGGGCTTATGAGCATTTCGGCCCCCCTTTTTTGCTGAATACGACGAAGTTGTATCAAAAAATCAGGAATTTTCAGATAAAAATACTTCCGGATGATGCACTATTGCCTGTTGAAATTTCAAAATATGATCAGAGTATTGTTATGGAAGCACTTCATAACTGTATTGCGCATCAGGACTATCGCAGAAATGGACGTATTGTCGTAACAGAGTACCCGGATAAATTATCATTCGAAAATGAAGGGTCTTTTTTTGAAGGCAAACCTGAAGATTATTTTAACGGAGAAAAAACACCTCGTCGGTATCGCAATTCATTTCTTTCGCAGGCAATGACTGAACTGAACATGATTGACACAATGGGTTACGGTATTTACAAAATGCATATGGGGCAGGCAAAACGTTTTTTCCCGTTGCCCGATTACGATTTGTCCAATCCGAATTCTGTCCTAATTTCAATACATGGTGGTATTGTTGATTTAGCATATACCCGACTATTGATACAAAAAAGTGATCTAACGATAATGGAAATTACCGCACTTGATCGTGTACAAAAGAAAATTCCATTATCTGATGAACAGTTTAAAATGTTGAAAAAAGCAAAATTGATAGAAGGGCGCAAACCCAACATTCATGTCTCGGAAAAAGTAGTCAAAATCATTGGCAGTAAAACAGATTATATTAAGACAAGGTCACAAAGTGATGATTTTTATGCGAAATTGATTTTTGATTACCTGGTTAAGTTCAAAACGGCGTCGAGAGAGGATATTGATAAATTGTTAATGGATAAAATAAGCGATGTACTTGATATTGATCAGAAAAATCACAAAATAGCAAATTTACTCACCAAGCTGCGTAGAAATGGGAAGATAGTAAATACAGGTTCAAAAAAGAAACCGGTTTGGGTAAGACCGGTTTAATTTAATCTGCATTTAATCTGCATTTAATCTGCATTTTTATCTCGTGCAGAATAAACGATCCAAAAAAAGGAGCATATTATGGAAGATCTGATGTATGATCCTGTGAAAGAAATGAGAAGTAGCGCAACTGTAATTAGAACATTTTCTGTAGAAGAGACTATTTCAATAAACAGTCGTATTGACAATGCTGTTGCGGAAGCTGATAGATCGTCAAAAAGAGATGAAGCGATTGCGATCGAAAAAGCGAGCAGAGCTTTCTTGACATTTTAGACTCATCAATATAGATTATTTTAACTTATGAAGTTCTTTTCAAAATCCGGATTTTAAAACCCGGATTTATTTGTTTTTGAATAGGCTTGTACTTTCCCGCTTGCAATCAGTTGTATGCAACAACTCATTCCGGCCCTATAAAAATCCAAAATAAGTTTTCAAAAGTTCCCATCAGAAAACGATATTTTTTGGAAAATTTTTTACAATTTCCACTTCTCGAACGTTATATACGTGATACAGGCATTTTATATCCCGGGTTATATCATGCAGACTCTCGGAAAAAATGAACTTTTGAACTGCTACAAAACGCTATTTCTCTGTTCACAGAAAATTTCTCCAATGTCAGCACTCAAATCATTTGAATGGGCTGTTGAACAAAAAAATGCGGGTAAATGCATCCTTTCCGGGTTTCATTCGTATATTGAAAAAGAAGTGATGGATATTCTGCTGCGTGGTAATCAGCCGATGATTATTGTTGAAATGAACAATATTAAAAAGAAATATCCGGAAAACATTGAAAAAGCTCTCGATTCCGGCCGATTGTTGATTTTAGCACCGTTTTCTTCGGATAAAGAAAAACGTCCGAGTGCAAAGTCAGCAGAAAAAAGAAACCGCTACATGATCAATATGGCTGATGAAATATGTATCGGTTATGCAAGTTCTGGAGGTATGATTGAAAAATTGATTAATGAAAAAATAAACTCATCCCATAAGAAAATGATATTTCTTGAGAAGCAAATATATAAAGGATGATCTTTCTTTGAGGCTTCCGGAAAGACCCTTATCTATCAGAGAATATTTCTGAAACGATAGGCTATCCAGCCCTGCACCCTGTTTGCCGGAGCTCTTGTGATGCGATCACAGTTCTGCAGATCCCTGTTGAACAGTTCGACCATCTTTGCTCCGAAGGTATCACCGAGTATTACCGCATTTATTTCGAGGTTAACGCGAAAACTGAGCCGGTCAAGATTGGACGATCCGATCGTAGACCAGATACCGTCGATTACGGCGGTTTTCGCATGAAGCACAGATTTTGTGTATTCGTAAATTTCGATATTGTTTTTCAGATAAAGGGGATACAGATACCTGGCGGCATGATCGATAACCGGTACAGCATAGATGCGCGGTAGCATGATTTTCACCGAAACCCCGCGTTGTGCCGCATTGATCAGCGATCGTATTATTCGCATATCGGGAAGGAAATACGCGTTGGAGATCAGTATGGACTCACGGGCGTTGTTTATCGCCGACAAATAGGATACATGTATGGGACGTACATTCCGGCGTGACTTTGTGCATAACACCATCATGAGTTCCCTCCCGAGATCGTGCCGCGGCACGTGAGGAAAATAATTGGCATAGTCGACAATTTTCCCCCCGTTACGAAACCAGTTTTCAATGAAGAAAAACTGGATGTCACGAACGGCCGGCCCCTCGACCTTGATATGCGTGTCTCTCCAGTTCATGCCGTCAAAGGCTTTACCGGCATATTCCCTGCTGATGTTCAAGCCGCCGATAAAGGCGCGTTTGCCGTCGATGACAAGTATTTTGCGATGATCGCGAAGGGTGATATTCCAGAAAAGGCGCCAGGGAACAAGAGGCCTGAATTCGAGCACTTCCACGCCACTCGTTTTAAGGAAGGTGAATATTTTTTTGTCTGTTGTGAGACAACCTATCGCATCGTACAGAAAATTGACTTCAACGCCGCGTTTTGCGGCAGCCGCCAGCTTTTCCGCGATGGCCCAACCCACCTTGTCGCTGCGAAAGATGTATGTTTCGAGATTAATGGTCGATACAGCTGAATCTATACTTTCGAAAAAAGCATGATAACAGATATCCCCGTCGGTAATCAACTCGACACTGTTGCCTCCGGTGAGCCCGCCTATACCAACACGCTTCATGTCGCTCAGGTAACGCGAAAGGATAGGGCGACGATGTGTTTCCCTTCTGTTCATTCTCACCTCGAGTTGTCGAACATACGTTTATACACAAGCATCACAGTTGACGGGATAACGCCGACTGTTTTCATACTGCCGCTGACATGAGGGGCTTAGCGGTTTTTTACCCGCTCTTTCGTCTTTGGCGCCGTTGCCGCTGTTTTGTTCATAACGCTGATCGAGACGTTTCCGCCGCGGCACTGAACCCGAACAAGAACCTCACCGTCCCAACCCTTGAGCATTTCGTGCGCAAGCCTGTCCTCTATCTCTTCCTGAATAACCTTGCGAAGATAGCGGGCGCCATAGAGCGTCGATTCGCCCTTCTCCGCGAGATAGTCACGAACAGACTTGCTGAAAGACAGTTCGACACCCTCTTTGGCGATTCGGTCAGAAAGCTCGGCAAGCATAAGATCAATAATTTTAAGAATGTGCTCTCTTGTGAGAGGATGAAAACAGATAATCTCGTCAATACGGTTAATAAACTCGGGATTGAAATTGTCACGCACAGCCTGCATAACTTTGTCCCGCGACAGCTCGTTTCCTTCATCTTCACCGAAAAAACCGGGTTTGCCCGTTTTATCGAAACGGGAGTTGCCCAGATTTGAAGTCATGATGATCACGGTGTCTCTGAACGAAACGGTTCCCGAGAGACTGTCGGTCAGTTCACCCTCGTCCAGAACCTGCAGTAGAATATTGAAAAAATCGGGATGAGCCTTTTCTATCTCGTCAAAAAGGATTATTGAATAGGGCCGACGCTTGACTTTCTCCGTGAGCTGTCCTCCCTCTTCGTATCCCACATATCCCGGAGGTGCGCCGACAAGGCGTGAAATGGAGTGTTTTTCCATGAATTCAGACATGTCAATGCGGATAAGCGAGGCGCGGTCGCCGAACAGATAATCGGCGAGAATCTTCGCGAGCTCGGTCTTACCGACGCCGGTAGGCCCGGCAAATACGAAAGCGCCGATGGGTCTGTTTTGACGGCGAAATCCCGTGCGTGATCTGCGCACAGCTCTTGCAAGCGCCGAGACCGCTTCTTTCTGACCGACAAGCTTCTCCTGCAGTATATCCTCCATGCGAAGCAGTCTGTCAGATTCAGAGCTCGAAATGCGGTCTACCGGAATGCCCGACCATCTCGCGATGACGCCGATAATATCATCAGCTTCGACATGCAAAGCGTATTCGTTACGCTTGAGATTCCAGTCTTCAAGTCGTCTTTCATAAAGCGATTTTTTTTGATTATACTCGTCGCGATAGCGGGCCGCTTCTTCAAAATTCTGTTCGGCGACACTGGCGTTTTTAAGCGCATTAATCCGGTTCAGCTCTTTTTCCTCGTCAAGCAGATCCTGCGGACGGTGATCGTTGCGCAATTTAACGCCGGCGCCGGCCTCATCGAGAACATCTATCGCCTTGTCAGGAAGGTAGCGCCCGTTGATATAGCGGTGAGAAAACCTTACGGCGGCCTTGACGGCTTCATCGGTATAGATTACCCGATGATGCTCCTCATACACTGTTTTTACACCGGAGAGAATTTTTTCCGTATCATCCACCGAGGGCTCAACCACCAGCAAGGACTGAAAACGGCGCTCGAGTGCGGGATCTTTTTCAATGTATTTTTTGAATTCTTTCAGGGTTGTGGCACCGACACACTGAATCTCACCGCGGGCCAGTACCGGTTTAAGAATATTTGCCGCGTCGAGAGCGCCTTCAGCGGCTCCCGCCCCGATAATCGAATGCAGCTCGTCGATGAAAAGAATAATGTTCTCTGATTCTTTCAATTCCAGCATAATACGTTTCAAGCGTTCTTCGAATTCGCCCCGGTATTTCGTTCCGGCGACAACCGCCGTAATATCGAGCGTCAGAATCGTCTTGTCTTTCAGATGATCGGGAACGGCACCATCGACTATCAGCTTTGCCAAACCCTCAACGATGGCGGTCTTACCGACACCCGCTTCACCGATAAGAACGGGATTGTTTTTTGTCTTTCGGCTAAGTATGTGAATCATACGCTCGATTTCGGTATCACGTCCGATTGCCGGGCCGATTTTTCCATCAATGGCAAGTTCATTCAGATTAACCGTAAAATCTTTCAGCGATTTTTGTTTGTCATTTTTCTTTTTATTCAGTCCGGCGGCTTCCTGCTCCATCGGCTCTCCTCCTATTTCACGCAAAGCCAGGGTGTAACTGAGTTTTCCGCTTTCAATAAGGTGATCAAGACCGTGCACGCCGCCGATTCTGAACATGGCAAGCACAAGATGCTCGGTCTGTATTTTGCCGGACGTTGTCCGGATCGCCTCTTCACGGGATATCTTTATCAGGCGGTTAAACTCGGTTCCCTGGGGAATACTGCCGATGTACACGGTTGTTTCACCCGCCTTCAAAAAATTGAAGACCTTACGCTCAACCTCGTCGGTGCTGACCCCTGCCATGGTAAGCAGCCGGATCAGATAGCGGTCACCCTGTGTCAAAAGGGCATATAGCAGATGTTCGGGACGAAGAAGCACCGAGTTGAAGCGTCGTCCCGTCTCCTGTGCGAAAACATCGATATACTTTTTGGCGTTTTTTGAAAATTCAAGCATCATGATCCTTCAACGCGTCCCGTACAAGCTGTGAACGAAACGAATCGTAGTCTGTCGTTTTCCCGAGCCTTTCCCCCGAGAGAGAAAACAGATGTGCCGGTTGTATTCTGACAAACAGATCGTTAACCTTTTCGAGCGTCAGCGATTTGACCATTGCCAGCACCACACCGAGGCGAATCAATGAAAGATGCTCGAGCGCCTCACTGTAAGCCAGAAGACGCGAATGAGCAAGAACCCCGAAGGCCCGTCCGATTCTGTCTTCGAGCTGTGCGGACAGATTGCGGACATACTCGTCACGGGATTCGGTTTCGATATCAATTATCATTCGAACAATCGCCTCTACAAGCTCGAGTATTTCCACTTCGCTCTTTCCGCTGGCACCCTTGTTTGAAACGATGTAGAAAGCCCCGTGGTTTTTGCTGTCATTTCCGGTTACGGGGGAAAAGTTGACCCCAAGTTCCTCGGCCATTTTTGTGACTTCCTGAACCGTACCAAGAATCGTCAGAATCGGCAGATGAACCAGTAAAGAAACCTTGAGGCCGGTACCGGTATTCTCAAGCGAAGAAGAAAGATATCCATAGCGCTCCGACCAGGCGTATGAGACAAATTTGTTCAGCTCATCGTCGACGGAAACGATATCTTTATACGAATCATGCAGATTCATACCGGGCCGCATCAGCTGAATATGAAAATGATCTTCATTGTTCACAAACAGCTGAAAGAGATTATTCTTTTCGATTATCAGGTGGGCGAAAGGATTACTTTCGACTTCGGCGGTAATGATGTTTCTCTCCCGAAGAAAACGTCGCTGCATCTCGGCGACATCATCCATCAGAAACATGGAAAGTTTTTTTGCGTACACCGAATCACTTGTAAATTTTTTCGCGAGATCGGCAATCTTCTCCCTTTCCTCTTCAGTCTGTTTTGCCGGAAAGGGGGTTTCCCCCTCGTTACGCGCCAGTCGCAAACGGGTCGATATGACAACATCGGCTCCGACACCTTTTGCCGACCAGAAAAAAGTGTCGTCAATCATGCGGTCAAACATCTTCACTCTCTTACAATCTGCTCCAGTTCGCGAATCTTGTCTCGCAAATGCGCAGCCTGTTCGTATTCTTCGTTCATGACTGCATCGTCAAGTCGTTCTTTCAGCCACAGTATGTCGTTTTCCTCGTCGATGATATCATCAAAACGGTTTACGTCTTCAGGTGTTATAGAAACATAAGAATCAGGTTTTCTACCCGAGTAGAAGGTGCTGCCCCCTATCTCGATAAGTCTCTCGTGAACCGCCTCTTTCAGGTGGATATAACAATGCGGGCAGCCCGCCTTGATAAGAACCGAGCGTTTCATAACTGAGGTTCCGCAGCGCCGGCATACAGCCTGCTCGCGCGAAGCAGGTACAAAATCGGGTTCTGTATCATCACTGAGAAATGACAGAAAATCGGGAATGGTCAGCGAGAAGTTGGAAAGTTTTGCATTCAGACCAATCTCTCTTGCGCAATCTTTACACAAATGCACTTCCGATTTTACACCTTTGATGATCTCCGTCAAATGGACAGTTGCGATCTTCTTGTTACATTTCTCACAAGTCATAGTTGGCCACCCTCAGCAAATACGGACTCTGGCTCCATTATAGTACATTGCCCTGACTTTTACCAGCCGCACATGAATTTTTCGCACAGCCGGATCAAAATTAATCTTCCAAATTACGTATTATGTTCATTTTGTAAAGAACTGTTTCACTTTTTTTAGTTACACGGTGATATGAAGGTAATCGGAGAAAAACGGTGAAAAGAGTCGAAAAAAGATGCGTAAAACGGCAAATTTGCTCTGTCTTCTTGTCCAGACAGATCATACAAAAAAGGGGGGGGATAACAATTCAGACACTGAGCGCTATCCCCCCCGAGATGACTACAGCGACTTGATTCTGTTCTCTATTGTGGCAAATATTTTTTCGCCCAAGACCTTATCGAAACAGTTCGAATCGTAAATCATCGTCATGAACATCTTTCCCTGATACGTCAGCAGTCCGATAACCCGTTCACCCTTTGTTGCGCTGAAAGTGGGGCCGTGAATCTCTTCGAGCGTGAGATCACCGAATTGCTTTTCCAGACTCAGGCGCCCCAGATTCGAAAAGGAAAAGTCGTAATCCATCGGCGATGAGCCACCGGGACGATTCTCGTAAAACAGCTCGGGATCATCTATTCCTTCAAGCAAATAGGTCATAAAATTATAGTATCCCGCAAGCGGTTTCAGCCCCGCTATTTCGTTATGAAAAGTCTCGCCTATCTCACGGGCGATATCCGCCGTTGTGCGCGACTCGGAACAGTCGCATTTCGCCTTCAAGAGCCCGTTGAAAAGACCGAAAGTTCTTGCCGATCCCTGCACCAGTTGAGGCCTGAAATTGATGGGGCTTTGTATTGTGCGCTCATATCCGCTTTCGGGTCCTAAATGCTCGGCAAAACACTGCAGCAAAAGTGCACCGAGATACGAGTGAACGGTAACACCGCTTTGCTTCGCAAGTTCTATCGCGCGGGAGGTCTGCGCTTCGGAAAACACTGCGGTGTGCAGGGCAAAGGACAGCACCGGAAAAGGCTCAGGGGCATGCTCCTTTATCTCGAATTTTGTATATGCCTTGTCTGTCACATAAGGCGGTGCCGGCATGGCTTTGATTTTCTCGAGCGTTTCCTGCGCAATAAGCTTGTGCAGCATCGGTGCCCATTCGTCATCGCCGGGCGCCTTCGCCTCAAGTGAAGGATTACATATGAAAGAGATGAGGTCTTCAAGAAAGACAAGCGCTCCCACGCCGTCAACTACCGAATGCTGAAACACGGCGATAAGATCATTGTTCAGACCGTTTTTCAGCAGCACGAAACGAACCATGGGACCCTTTTCGTTATCGAAGGGCGCCTGCAGGGCGGCGCTCACTTCATCAGACCAATGTCCGCTGAAATTATTTTTTATGACAAGGGGATACCCGGGAACATCATCGGTTGTGATAAACTGCCGCTTGTCGGCAAGCTTCTCGACCCGTACCGCACTCAGGGGATACCTGGTTCGTACCTTGCCAAGAGCCGTACGAAGCGCCTCTTCCGAGAGTTCTCCGTGTATGTTCATACGGAAAGCGAAAAACATCGGACCCTTGTTACTGTAATAAAACATTACCCGTTCATAGGCTGAAGTTTCTCTTTTCATTTCAGTTCTCCTGAAGGGCCGGTTTCACGGCCGCTTTGCTTGTCAAATTGTTGACCCAACGCCCCGATATGACACGGCGCAGACCAATAACCATTTTGATGATCTCCTCAACAGCCTGACAGGCGACAATCAGGTGCACCGGAAGTTTCAGATAGAAAGCCGCAAATGCCACTATTGGAATACCGATTAACCATACGCCGCCGACATCGAGAAACATGCTGAAAAGCGTATCACCGCCCGCCTTGAATATACCCATATGCATGATAATGTTAGTGGTCTTTGCCCACAACACAAGCGATATGACGGTAAGTATTCCGTTCATATAGGTTCGGCTTGTATCGTTTAACTGGTAAATGTCAACGATGTACCCGCGAAGCGTGAAAAGAACAAGGGATACGACAACCGAAGCCGCCAGACCGATGAGAATAAAGTTCTGAGAGTATCCTCTGGCTTTGTCTTCCTCTCCGGCGCCGATTCTGTTGCCGACCATTATCGAGCAGGCGGCACCGATACCGGTGAAAAAGATAAGACAGATACGTTCGACCGAGCCCGAGATATTGAATGATGCGAGCGATTCTGTGCTGATATGACCATAGATCATGCTGAACACGCTGTATCCCCCCGCCCAGCCGACACTCTGCATGACTACGGGAAGCGCACGCTGCAAATAGTGTTTGAACTGATCGAATGAAAAACTGCTCAAGTCTTTGAAGCGGGCGGCGCCCGGCATGTTTCTGCCGTAAGTAATAACGATGACTATCACCATCTCGACACTTCGCGCAATCAATGTTGCTATCGCCGCACCGATAACACCCATCGCGGGAAAACCGAAGTGTCCGAAAATAAGAACGTAGTTAAGCCCGGTATTCAACAGAATACCCGCAAAACTCGCATACATCGGGAAAACAACGTTTTCGGTACTTCGCAAAACCACAGCAAACGATGTCGTAAGTGGAACGATACAGAAACACCACGCGATAATCTTCAGATAATCGCTTCCCAGAGCAATAACTTCGGGATCTTTCGTAAAAAGTGAAATTACCAGAGAGGGAAAAAGCATGGTCGCAACCATGAATACGAGAGAAATGCCCATGGTGAGCGTCAGGCCGATACCCATCGTCGCCCGAATACCGGCGATATCCCTGCGGCCCCAGTACTGGGCCGTAAAAATTGCAGTACCGCTCGCCAGACCGAAGATCAGCATCAGAAAGACAAAAAAGAACTGGTTGGCACTGCCGACCGCGGCGATTGAGCTCTCGCCGAGACGACCGATCATAAACACGTCAATAAAATTGAGCGATGACGATAGAAGGTTCTGCAACAATATCGGTGTCGCAAGCGCAAACATTCGCGGAAAGAAATTTTTGTCCTTTAGATACAGCATGGAGGTCCTCCCGAACAGGTAAATCGAGAATTATGACTTGGCTTGTCACAGATCGCTCGTTTTTGGAAAAACGCAGTTCTATGAGCAGCGCTATGGATGTCAACAGTAAAACAAGCTGTTCACTATTTCAGTTTTAGTTTTTTGAAAGGATACAGTTGAGCCGGAGCAAACAGACGTGATTCTTTTCTGATGTGACACTTCAAGAAAAATCCGGACTGCCGCCGCCATCAATACAACAGCATTACCCGGCGAAATGTTTTACAAATCAGAAATAATCTTTATAGTATTGTGCGTGACGCAATGACGCCCTTTGCCTGACACTTGTTACCAGTTTGAACCATTGCACTTCCTGTTATTGAGATGCATTGCGCCCCGAAAACTCATCATTTCGCCGATCATATAAAAGTGTGTTTGTATAAGGTGAGTTTCTTCGGGGCGCGCATTCTCTCGATGTACGCAACAGTTCAGCTCTTTTGCATTGTCATATCAGTAACCTTTACCGCATCATGGTGATACCTGCCCTTCTGCGAAGTTGCACGGCCGAATTGCAGCGCTTGCGTGGGACACCAGTTCAGACAAGCCTCACAGAGCACACAGCCATCGGACCATTGCGGTCTTCCCGCCACCATAGTGATGTTGTCTGCCGGACAGACCTTCGCGCACAGGCCGCAACCGTTACAACGGTCATCAGCGTGAAATTCTTTGCCGAAATCCTTAAGCCTGTCAAGATAAGCGCCTCGATGCCGAAAATACAGCATAAACGCGAAGGGCTCAAAGTCAAAATGCGTTCGTGAGGCATTGATCAGGCGAACGACACGTTCGTGTGCGGCGGGAACCGAGGCCAGCAGCTTGTCATTTTTTTCTTTGCTGTAAATATCGAACAGGGTTACATCGTTATTCGGAAAATCGACGTAGAAGCATCCCCCCGCACGAAATTTTCTTTTTTTGGCATAGCTCTTGAGCTGCGCACGCACAC
>JAEWVL010000309.1 GCA_023396665.1 Spirochaetota bacterium | reverse complement strand
GTACTGCTTTGCTTATCCTTTGAAAGCTGCAATGCTGAGCTCGAACCTCGTTCCATTGCTGTTATCAATGAGTGCCTCCCCCTCAAGCTGTGTCGCCAGCATTTTTATCATCGCATAACCGAAACCTTCAGTACGGGAGCTGTCTTTCCTGACAGTTCCGGAGCCGTTGTCTTCGACGACGAGGGTGATTCTTTCTTTGTTTTCACGTATGCTGATGGCGATATATCCCCCCTTTTTGTTTTTTGTAAACGCGTACTTGAATGAATTCGTCATAAATTCGTTGACGATGATTCCCAGCAAAAAAATTTTTTTTGCCGGAAGCATGATGGGCATCAGATCCCTTTTGATCTCGATATCCTCAACGGTGTCGGGATACAACGGACAGATCGCATCAATCAGTTTATTCAGATAAGAGTCCGCCCTGACGATACGGTATTCTTCATCGCATAACATCTTCTCGTAGAGAATGCGCATCGAAGCCAAAAGTCCGGACGCCTCGTTCAGTGCGAAGACCTGGGAAGGGCTGCTCGCTTCTTCTCCGTACATGGTAAAGAGATTTTCGATTGAGGCGATATTGTTCTTGATGCGGTGGTGTACCTCTTTGAGCAAAAACTCCTTTTCTGTAAGCAGCTGCTGAATCTGTTTTTTTGAATTGTACCACTGAAGCAGAATCTTTCTGATACCGATAAAACCGAAGAACATCAGGGCCGATATCACCAGACCGATCGACTCCTGGAGAATATCGGCCTGGTATCCTTCGTCGCTGAGCATATGAACCCAGGGAATTATACGACGAACGCTCATCAGCGTGATGCCCATGGCGATCAGTAGCCACGACAGTTTCGGTCCGCTAAGCTTTGTCGAATATAGCGAAACAATGACGGTTGCCATCTGAAATATAATTGCAATGGTCACTATTATGAAAACAATCATACTATTTACTATAACCTTGAAATATGGTGAAAGCTTATTGTCCCCGATGTTTGCTGATGCGACTTAAGAACCAACGATAAAGTAATCAATACCGGACCAAATGTCTACACTGAAGTTCAAATTATTAGCGACTGCAGTGATAAGGTTTCGTAAACCGAATCTGTGCCCTGATCACGGGACTGTTATTAATTCCGGAAAGAGTATCAAATCCTGATTATATGAAGTTCTTTCCGCCATCCAGAAGTCTTGTTGTTGACAGAATAATAATTGCGGTAGTACTACCGGTTACCGGCATCATTGGTTTTATCTGCGCATCGGCCTTATGCCGTCGAAAGACCGGGCTGCGGCTAAAAAATGGATGCGGGGGGATACGGGCAATGGAGCCGTAATGTAATTTCCGGCGAAATCAATTCAGGGAGGAACAACGATGGAAAATAAGGCCTTATTGTTGCGTGAGCAGCGGGATGAGATAAGCGCTCATTACATATACGGGAAGCTTGCAAGGACTATCAGAGATAAGAAAAATGCAAGGATTCTCGAACGTATCAGCAAGGACGAATTACGCCATTACACGCTGTTATCCAAAAAAACGGGAATTACAGTGAAACCTGACAGGTTTAAGATCATTTTCTTTAGTCTTGTTTCGCGCATACTCGGACTTACTTTCGGCATCAAATTACTTGAGCGCGACGAAGGAATGGCTCAGCTCGCGTATGAACAGCAAAGCAAAGAGGACGCGGCCTTTCAGAAGATTCTTGAAGACGAAGAGCGTCACGAGCAGGAGCTTATCGGGATGCTGGAAGAAGAGCGTCTTCGCTATATGGGCTCGGTGGTTCTCGGGCTCAATGATGCGCTTGTCGAGCTGACCGGTGCTCTGGCCGGCTATACATTTGCTTTTCAAAACACGCGTCTTATAGCGTTGACGGGTGTTATTACAGGAATCAGCGCAACCCTGTCGATGGCCGCAAGCGAATATCTCTCAACCCTGCACGAGGGGGGAGAGAATGCGGGAAAATCTGCACTGTATACGGGGATCGCCTATGTCTTTACCGTGTGTGCTCTGGTCGCTCCCTATCTGCTGCTGGCCAACCCTTTTGTCAGTCTTGCAGTGACGCTGCTGACAGCTCTGTTTATAATTTTTATATTTAATTACTATATATCCGTTGCAAAGGGAAGCAATTTCAGGGAGCGTTTTTTCGGTATGGCTGCAATCAGCATGGGGGTCGCGGCAGTCTCGTTCGGTATCGGTGTGCTTGTGAAGCAGGTATTCGGTATTGAGATATGATACTGCGACAGGCGGCAAGCGCGCAGCTCATGGAAGTGTGCGCTTACAGGAGGCTCTGTTCCCTTTTTATCGTATCGTATTTTCTCAGGGCCAGCAGTGCATAGTATGACAGCAGCAGCGCCAGTACACAGATGTCGGATATGAGTGCAGTCTTTTCGTCGAATGAGATGCCCGCATCGAGTCCGCTGCGAAAGAAATGAAGGATAGCGGCCATACCGATAGAGAAAGCTCCCGCTGTCATATAGAGCCGGTGTTTCGGTAAAAAAATGGAAATGCTTGCGCAAATACCGAAGCAGCAGTTTGCAAGACCGAGCTCTTGAATATAGATAAAAGATGAAGCCTCCGCTGTGTTTTCAGAGCCGAACCCTGGAGAGAACAGCTGCACAATACCGGCGACAAGACAGCGTATGCCTATTGCCCAGAAGATGAACCATTTTCCGATACAGTCGCTACGATCACCGCGCTTCATAAGCATTTCTACAGCAAAACAAGCCAGCGGAAGAATGAGCGTGACTAACAGCAAGTATACAGTGCACATAATTAATCGAGGCCTCCTTTGTCGCTTTTCTTGGTATGAGGTCCAGCCGGCTGTTGTAAAGTCGAAATTGGAATTCTCTTATAAATAATCTTCATAATACGAAACAGATCTGATATCGGCCGGGAGCTATGTTCTGTTTACGTGCTGCATGAGCGGTCCTGTGTGTCCGTGTTGCAGCTGATATAGTAGCTTTCAAAAATATCGAGTGCAGAACGGACCGCAATCGGCAGCTCATCCCCCTTTGCAAGCCGGCAGGCGATGAGCGAAGACAGAAGGCAGCCTGAACCCCTGAAGAAGGGGAAGTTTCTGCGCTGTCGGCTGAGAATTTCGATCCTGTCGGTGACCAGATAATCATGAATCGTCGATGCATGTCCGTTGAAATGTCCCCCTTTTATGAGGAAAAAGGGGCGGGATCGGAAAGTGCAGGCCCATTGCGCAGCCTCATATTGTGTCGCAAAACTTTTCTGTGCCATGATTTCAATTTCGTCTTTATTCGGTGTGCAAAGCCATGTGGCTGGAAGTATTTCTCTTCTGAAAAAATCGATCATCGCATCGCCGTAGAAGGGCGATCCGGCTGTCGGGGCAAAGACCGGATCCCATACAATTGGCGGCAGTCTGTCAATAAACGAAGCGATGATCTCCAGTGACCGAAGGGTGAACAGCGCGCCGACTTTCACGCTGCCGCAACCTGTCGCGATCGCGGATTCAATCGCCTCCTGAAGATAGCTGTCCGAAGCGGGGTAAGCCGATACGGCGCGCTCAAAATTCTGAACGGTCACGCCGCTGATGGCGCTTAGCGGCCAGCAGCCGCAAAGCGCCGCGGCGCGAAGATCCTGATCGTGTCCCGCCGCACCGCAGGAGTCGGCCGCTGAAATGAAAAGGACGCGCGGCGCCTTGTGAGAGACCGGAACCTTCATGGCGGCGGATCGCATAAGCTATTGCCTCATGGCGCATAACTCGCCGCACATCGTGCACATCTTTTCAGGAGGCAGATTCTTCTG
>JAEWVL010000182.1 GCA_023396665.1 Spirochaetota bacterium | reverse complement strand
GATTACCTCAAGGCCTCAAGTTCGCTGCCGCTTCTGTATCGCGGTTTCGTGCATGTCGAGGGGCGGCTCTTCGCCGACGGCGGCATTTGCGATTCGATTCCCGTCGAGCACGCCGCACGTTACGGTGCAAAGAAGATAATGGTGATACGCTCGCGTCCCGCAAATTACAAAAAGAAAAATTTCGCCGAATCGCATATAATTCCGCTTCTGTTCGGCAGGTACAAGGCGCTGCAGCGGGCGATGAAACTTCGCGAAGAGAACTACAACCGCGCTCTCGAATTTATCGAGAATCCTCCGAAGGGGGTTCGCGTCATAGAGATATGTCCGAACACACTCTATTCCGGAAGAACGACAAAAGATATTTCCCTGCTTAACGATGATTACAAAGAAGGTTTGCGTGCAGGCCGCCGTGCGATCGACCGCTGGAGAGAGATCAGATAATATTTGCGCATACTCTTGAGCCGTTACAAAAGGGGGGATGCGAATCCCCCCATTTTTTTATAATAAAAATAAAGCAAAAGGAGTGCACCATGCTGAGAGAATCGCTGCCGAAAATCGTCACACAAGTTCCGGGACCGAAGGCCCGCGCCGTACTCGAACGCCGCGCCCGCGTTGTTCCCGCACAGATCAAATGTCCCTATCCTCTTGTGATCGACCGGGGTGAGGGCGCGATGATTCGCGATGTCGACGGTAACGTGTTTCTCGACTGGGTTGCGGGTGTTTCGGTGTTAAATGTCGGATACTCGCATCCGGCGGTGCTTGAGGCCGTACTAAATCAGGCCTCGCGTTTTTTTCACGGCATGATGGGCGTCACCACGCACGAACCCTATATCGCGCTTGCCGAGAAGATGAACGCACTGGTTCCGGTGCGCGGCTCCGGGCGCAAGACCATGTTCATCAACTCCGGCGCCGAGGCGATCGAGAACGCCGTCAAGATCGCGCGTTCGGCGACAGGACGTCCCAATATCGTCGTGTTTTCCGGCGCCTTTCACGGGCGCACTCTTCTGACGATGACGATGACCGCGAAAAAATCCTATTCGATCGGCACCGGTCCTTTCCCCGACGGTATTATACGCGCAGAGTATCCCTATGTGTATCGTGCACCCGAAATGATCTCTGCCGAAAATATTCTTTCGTATTACATCGATCGTCTTCGGCGCACCTTTGAAGAGGCGGTTGCTCCCGAAACCGTGGCAGCAGTCGTTCTCGAGCCCGTGCAGGGTGAGGGGGGATTCGTGCCCGCACCCTTCGAGTGGGTGAAAGCCCTTCGCGAGCTCTGTGACAGACACGGTATTCTCATGATCGCCGACGAGATACAGACGGGTTTTGCGCGATCGGGAAAATTCTTTGTGGCAAATTACTGGAGTGAGGCCGGATTTGAGCCCGATATCATCGCCTCGGCAAAATCGATCGCGGCCGGCATACCGCTTTCGGCGGTCACCGCTTCCGCTGAAGTGTTTGATCGCGTACGTCCCGGAATAATCGGCGGCACCTTCGGCGGCAACGCGCTTGCCTGTTCGGCCGCGCTTGCGGTAATCGGCGTCATCGAAAAGGAAAAGCTGTGCGAGCGTTCGGCCGAAATCGCGAAACGGTGCAGAAGCGCTTTTGAAAGCTGGAAGGATAAATACACACAGCTGGGTGATGTGCGCGGTATCGGCTGCATGATGGGGCTTGAATTTGTCGCTGACAGAAAAACCAAAAAGCCCGCGCCCGAACTGGTCGAAGCGATCATACAGGAGGCTCTTGCAAACGGTCTTGTCGTCGAGAATGCCGGCACCTTTGGCAACGTCATCCGTTTTCTCAGTCCGCTCGTCATCAGCGATGCGCAAATAGAGAAAGGTCTGGAAATTCTCGAATCGGCGATTGCCGTCTGTTGCGCTCATTACGATCAATCGAAGCGTTGAAAGAAGCCTGAAGTGCCTTGTATAAAGTTGTTGCAAAAAACGGTGTATGAGCAATCTGAATAAGCGGCTTTTCTGCCGCTTTTCAAAACATTCGGCAGTGCTGATGGAGGCCGCAAAATGAGCATCGATTCTGTATGTATGGCAATGATCGGCTATTTCGGAACCGACGTGCGCCGTATCAATCATTTTGTGAAGGTGCATTCCTTCGCCGCAATGATCGGCCGCACGGAACAGGTGCCGCCTGAAACGCAGAAGATTATCGAGATTGCCGCCTTGACGCACGATATCGGCATCAAGCTGAGCGAAGAAAAATACAACAGTGCCGCCGGAAGCTATCAGGAGCAGGAAGGGCCGGGCGAAGCCCGGAAACTTCTGGCGAAACTGAATGTGGATGCCGTCGCGATTGAACGCGTCTGCTGGCTTATCGCGCACCACCACTCATACGGCGATATCAGGGACATCGATCTGCAGATTCTCGTGGAAGCGGACTTCATTGTCAATGCTTTCGAAGATGAGCTTGCTTCGAAAAGCATCAAAGCGCTCTATGAAAAGCTTTTCAGGACGCGGACGGGTAAAGCCTTGATCGCAAGCATGTATGGCTTTGCCGGGTGATGCGTATGCGGTGCTGCAAGAGGGTTTTGTCATGTAATTTCTGATTCAGCAAACGGGGATATGCAATGAAAATAGTTTACGCAACGGATAATTACTGGCCGCGTTTCAGCGGTATGGCCGTGTCGATCGATACTTTCAAGAATGAACTTGAAAGAATGGGGCATGAAGTATTTGTTTTCGCGCCCGACTACGGTCACAGCAAAAATAAGACAGTACGTCCGGATGCCGGCGGCGTTTTCAGATTCAATTCACATAAATTGCATTTCTCAAAAGAAGACCGTCTTGTGAAGTACGGAGGGCGTAAAAAAGCCGCGGAACTTCTCGCTCAGATCGACCCGGACATACTGCACATACAGACCGAGTTTTTCATGGGTAAAATTGTCAGGGATTGGGCGATAAAAAACAACAAACCGCTTGTAATGACCTGTCACACCTACTGGGAACACTATGTGAATCATTATATGCCGGTTCTTCCCGCCGGAACTGCGCGTTTATTTGTCAGAAAATACATTAAAAATTTTTATAAGAAAGCCGATGCCCGCATAACCCCGACCGAGCTGATGCGTGACATACTTGGCGGATACGGCCTTGCGGGAGACATAGCGGTAATACCCACCGGAATAGCTGATAAGGATTTTAGCGGCGCATCAAAATGTAAAGAAAAAACAAGTTCCAAACTGTTCACCGATCATCCGCAACTGAAAAACAAGAAGATCATGCTCTTTGTCGGCCGCATCGGGCATGAGAAAAACATCATGCTGCTGCTTACGGTTTTGAAGTCTGTTCTCAAGCAAGTGCCTTCGGCGCATCTGCTGCTGGTCGGTGACGGCCCCCAGAAAGAGGAAATGCTCGCACATGCGAAAAAAGACGGTATCAGTGATCACATCACTTTTGCCGGATACGTTGCGAGACAGGAGCTGAAGTATTACTACGCGCTTGCCGACGTGTTTACGTTTCCGTCGAAGACGGAAACGCAGGGTCTGGTCACAATCGAATCAATGACCTGCGGAACGCCCGTTGTCGCCGTCGGGGAGATGGGCACCAAAAGCGTAATGAAGGGCGATAACGGCGGCTTCATGGTTGCCGATGATGCCGCTCAATTCGCCGAAAAGGTCATACTGCTGATGCGGGATGAGAATCTCTACGGCAGTAAAGCGAAGGAAGCGCTTGCGTACTCGAAAAATTTCACGATACAATCGTGTGCCGAGAAATTGCTGCGAGTATATGATGAAACTCTGCGATATCGTCCTTATTGATCGGCATTCACCGCGCCCTTCTCCATGCGATTTACTCCGCCGTCAGCTCAGCGATAAGTTTTTTTATCTCTGCGAATTTCTCGTCCTGAACTTTTCCCGAGGCCCGATAGCGAATTTTTCCGTTTCTGTCGATGATTACGAAATTTGAATCTTTCGGTGCAAAGCTGTAGGCTGTGCGCATTCTGCCGTCCCAGTCGCCGTAAAGGCGATAACCGATCTTCTTCGATTGGTCAGTCAGGGCCTTGTTCCACAGGCCGATAAAGGGTTCTTTCGCGTCCGAGCAGTCCGCGACCGCGAGCACGAACACGTCTTTATCGCTGCCGTCTCCGCTGCGAAGGTCTTCAAGGGCGTCTTTCAGCTTTTTGTTCTTTTTGACGGTGTCCTTCGACTCGTAAAAACAGATAATCACCCTGCCCTGAAGGTCAGTGAGAGTGATGCTTTTTTTGTCGCCCGATATGAGCCTGAAACCCGGGGCGCTCATAGCGCTTTGCGCAAAGAGGGATATCGAAAAAAGTATGAATAGTGATAAGAGCATGCGTTTCATTGCGACCTCCGGAATACGTATTTTTGCTTTGACAAGCCATGAGTCCGGACCTGTAAATTGCAAGGCAAAAAGATCGCGGAGCCGTATAATTACGGCTCTTTTGAAAAGGTAGAAAGCAGCGAAATTATGGCGACACAGAAAGAGGTGGCTGAAAAAGCCGGCGTCTCATATATTACCGTATCACGCTTTCTGAACGATTCGGGATACGTAAAAAGCGAAACCCGCGAAAAAATTCAGCGGGCGATTGAAGAGCTGCACTATCATCCCGACAGTATCGGGCAGTCGCTGCAGAAGGGAAGGGTCAAGGCTATCGGGCTGATCGTTCCCCCCGCATCCGCGCTGCCTTCCTACGGCAGTGATTTTTATCATCTCTTTTTGCAGGGTGTCAATCAGGCCAGCGCCAGACACGGCTACGACATACTCTATTCCATCAGCGACAGGCAGTCACCCGCAGATTACCTGCAGCTGTATCTGCAGCGAAAAATCGCCGGCATAATTCTGTTTATTCCCGATTTCGAAATAATATCGCTCGATGCGATTGTGAAGCACAATATCCCCTGTGTGATGTACGGCGAGCGGCCGCGTTCACATCCCATCAGCTTTGTCGATGCGGACGGAAAAGACGCGTTTTACAGAATGACGGAGTACCTGATAGGGCGCGATGTGCGTTCGTTCGGATTTCTCAAAGGACCCGCGCGGATGTACTGTTCCGAAGACCGCTACGGGGGTTTTGCCGCCGCGATCGCCGAATATCGCATCCCGCAGACTTCGGTCAGCGTCTACGAGAGCGATCTGAGCGTGGCCGGCGGTTTCGCGACGGCCGAGCGGCTCTACGCAGCGGGTGCTTTGCCCGGGGCCATGATCTGTTCGAACGATCTGATGGCGCTGGGGGTGATGAAGGCCGCGCACAGGGCCGGGCTTCGCATTCCGCATGATCTTTCGATCTGCGGCTACGATGATATCAGCGCGATTGAAATCTGTGACCCCCCGCTTAGCACGATTCGGCCGCCGGTTTTTCAGATGGGCGGCGCATCGGTCGATATGCTGCTCGATCTGCTTGGCGATCCGGCCGCCTCACCGAAACAGCTGCTCTTTCCCGCCGAACTCGTGATCCGCGATTCTACAATATAATTTTGTATAAAGCGGCGGGGGGATACGGGACTCATCTTTCCCCGAGAAAAGCCAGCGCGCTTAAAAAGCCCGACTTCGGCAGCACCACTGAAATCTTCCAGAGGTTTCCCTTTCCGTAATCGCCGAAATTTCCGAACCAGATAAATTCGGTCGCGTACCACTGCTCGCTCTGCCCGCCTAGGGGGATGCCGAGCTCGCCGCCGCCGCGCTCGACCAGCTGGCATGACTGGCAGAGGTTGTCCATGGCCGAGCGCGCGTAGCTCTCTTCACCGGTCCATGCCGTCAGCTCGAAAAGACTGATCGCCCCGACGGTATCCCAGTTTTGTATATGGCGGTTGCGCACCGAGGCCGCCGCCATCGCGTAGGTCGAGACATTTTGGTCGCGGCAGATCGTCCCCTCGGGAAAAACGACATCGTAGGTATAACGCCAGCACAGAAGGTGATCGGCGCAGGCGCGCGCCGCCGCGAGATAGCGCGGCTCGTTCGTATGACGGTACAGTTCGGTATAGGCGTTGAGCAGGTTGTAGGGATCTTCCATATTCGGTGCGCGGTAGGCGTCGTAGGGTCCGCCGAAAAAAAGATCCTTGTTGACGTAGTTTTCAATGTAGTAATCGGCCGCCCTGAGCGCCGCCGCGCGGTAACTTTCAGCGCGCCCGCTATC
>JAEWVL010000178.1 GCA_023396665.1 Spirochaetota bacterium | reverse complement strand
ATCCACCTCTGTTGATCATATATGGGAACCTCTATAAATAAATCTTCGCAACTCGAACCTCGAATAATTCCAATGAAAAACGAGGTAAAAACATTGCGGACTGGTCGCCTGCCGCAGGCAGGCTGCTCGTCCATGCATCCTGGGCTGGTAATTATTCGAGGTTCCCATATTTCATTTTTCTCAAGTACAGTCCCGCGCCAGGAGACAACGCTTCGGGGCTGTATAAAGCTGTGCTTTCCTTTTTTCAGGCAGCCCGGTTTTTTTCAAGAAGGTTTTGTATCGCTAACACCGCAGAGCCCTGACAAAAACATCTTGCCGTTCTGCTTTGATTGGTGATAATGTCACCGGGTTTTGTATGTGATATCCCCCCGCCCGAAAGAGGCGTGTAATTTTCTCTTTTTCTGGAGTTTCGATGAAGCTGATAATTCAGATACCCTGTTATAATGAAGAAAAAACCCTGCCGCTTGCGCTTGCCGAGCTGCCCCGAAAGGTTGCCGGCTTCAGCAGCGTCGAGTGGCTTGTGATCAACGACGGAAGCACCGACAATACCGTCGAGGTCGCCCGCGAGTGCGGTGTCGATCATGTTATCAGCTTTAAGCGCAACAGCGGGCTGGCTCATGTTTTTATGGCCGGCATTAACGAAGCGATTGCGCTCGGAGCGGATGTCATCGTGAATACGGATGCGGATAACCAGTACTGTGCGGATGATATACCAACGCTTGTCGCGCCGATTCTTGAGGGGCGGGCCGATATCGTGGTGGGCGCGCGGCCTATTTCACAGATACGGCACTTTTCGCCGCTGAAGAAGATGCTGCAAAAGATCGGTTCGGGAGTGGTTCGTATGGCCAGCAAAACCGATATCCCCGATGCACCCAGCGGCTTTCGCGCCATGACCCGCGATGCCGCTCTCAAGATGAATGTCTTTAACCATTATACCTATACGCTCGAAACAATTATACAGGCGGGTCTTCGCAATGTCGCGATCACCTGGGTTCCCATTCGCACGAACGAGGAACTGCGGCCATCGCGTCTTATGAAGAGCATGTATGGATATATTAAAAAATCTATTATCACTATTTTTAGAATTTATATTGTATATGAACCGTTCAGATTTTTCGCGCGTTTCGGCATTCTGTTTTTCCTTGCCGGGCTTTTGTCGAGCGCCTGGTATCTGTATAATTTCATTATCGGAGAGGGTAAGGGGCATGTTCAGTCGGTGATCTTTTCGGGGGTAAGCGTGATGATCGCCTTTCTTCTTTTTGTGACTGCGGTGATTGTCGACCTGTTTTCGGTAAATCGCCGTATTCTCGAAGACATTCAGTACCGTGTTCGCCTGCTTGAAAGTGCCGGATCGTCAGAGAAAAGCGCTCTGTCAAAATCGCTGCGTACGAATGGCGCCGGTATAAAAACCGGTTTATCCCCGAAAACGAAGGGTGCCGCTTCGGGATCAAGCCCAAAGCGCAGGACAAAAACTGTTGTGAAAAAAAGCCGATAGGCGGTCCCTTTTCACAAAGTCTGGTTATTCGAATTAAGAGAGAGGACTATGGCGGATAAATCTTATCAAAAGAGTCAGGATATTATCAGGGAAAGAAAGAGCAGAATATTCAGTCTGCGATCGCTGCTTTTTCTGCTTTTCTCACTTGTATGCATATACTTTCTTCTTTCAGAAACCGACCTCACACGTCTGCTGAGCGCTTTTGCCGGTATTAAAATGGAATATGTTGCGCTGTGCCTCTTGTGCTACTGCTTTTCCACCTTTTTTAAAGCGCTTCGTTTTAATCTTATTCTGAAAAGTACCGGAATAACCCTGGGCGAACAGTGGATAGTGTCTTCGTATCATAATTTCTTCAACATGATTTTTCCCGCGAGAACGGGAGAGCTGACTTTTATCTATTATGCGAATAAACTGGCGAAAGTTCCTTTTTCGAACGGACTGCATGCGCTGCTTGCCACACGTTTTCTTGATTTTGTGATCGTTGCGGGAGTTTTTGTCGTGACCTTCTTTATTCACTTCGGAACAGACGCGTCGATAGTTATGGTCGCCGCCGCTATCGTGCTGGCCGCCGTTTCGCTTGCGGCGCTTGTTTTTATGCCGGCGTTTTTAAAGCTGTGCGTTTGCCTCTACGATTGGTTTTGCGCGCTGCTGCGTCTTGACAAAATTCCGTTTTTTGTAAAAATACACGATAAGCTGCACGAGGCCTTAAGCGAATTCTCCGCTTACAGTGCGCTGAGGGATATTATACCTCTGGTGCTGACAAGCCTGCTCACATGGATTGCTCTTTACACTATGTTTTATCTTTCCATACTCGCCTTCGGTGTCAACATCGATTACCACTCGGCTCTGCTCGGTTCTACCGGTGCGGTACTGACCAATGTACTGCCGATAAACAGCTTTGGCAGTTTCGGAACTCTCGAAGCCGGATGGACCGGTGGTTTTTTAATGGTGGGCATGGGCAGGCAGGATGCGATTACAACCGGTTTCGGCTCGCATCTGATAAATTTTTTCTGTTCTATTGTTCTTGCAACAGCTGGTTTTTTGCTGCAAGGAATGCTTGCGAAAAAAAGACCGGATAAGCGAACCCATACTATGTGAAAGGCCCTGCTAAGGGGCAGTGGATGATCATGCGCAATAATATCGACATACCATCGCCTCCCGGAGGCAAGGGGCCGATGCGCAAGGGAAACCGGCTCCTGACGATGTTTGCCGTTTTTATCTTCGCTTTCGCGCTGACTGCGCTCTATGAGGCGCTCAAACAGCATTTCTTTCCAGAAATAACTCTGTGGCAATCGCATTTTATGACAATGGTGTTCTGTTCGCTGGTAGCCGTGGTCTCATCGGTTCTTGTGCTGCGTCATTTTTCACTTCTCAATCAAAAACTGGCTTTCGCAATGACAGAGAGTCTTCATACGCAACATCTGCTCAGGGAGAATCTTTCTTTTCTTCAGCAACTGATCAACGACATTCCCATTCCCGTTGTCTATACTTCGGGTGAAGAAGTCATTGCCGGTTGCAACAATGCCTTCGAACAACTGGTGGGAAACGGGAAAGCAGATATGTCGAGAAATGTCATTGCTTCGTATCTGCCTGTCGGTGAAGGAACAAAAGGCGATGTAAATCGATTGTATGCGGATTTCCGTAAAGAGGGCAACATCGTAGTCGAAATTCGCGATCACAAGTTCGCTCAGGGTTTGAAAAGCGTTCTGCTTGTGCAATCTCCATATGCAAGTGCGGAGGGAGAGCGGCTTGGCTATATTTGTGTCGTTATCGATATTACCGAAAGGCTTCTGTACGAGGACAAACTGATAAGTTCAGAACGTTTTAAGGCGATCAGTATACTCGCGGGGGGCATTGCCCATCAGTTTAACAATCAACTGACAGCGGTCATCGGCAATGCCCAACTCTTAACCTTCGCTTCCGATGACCATGCGAACGAAAAGTATCGTGACAACATAGTGAAGGCGGCGAAAAGGTCGGCAAAGATGGTCAGTGCTTTGCTTGATTATTCGAAGGTGGGCGTACAGGATTTCGAGTGTATTGACATTCATGCGGTTATAGAAGAGCTTATCCCCGCCTTTTCGCATTTTGCAGGCAACGCAATCGCAATTGAGACAGACTTGAAAGCTGATAACGCGCTTGTTTCGGGAAACCGCCTGCATATTTTTACCGCATTGTACAATATCGCCGATAATGCCAGGGATGCCATACAGAACAGCGGTACGATACGCTTTGAAACTGAAACGACAGCGGTGAGCGCCGATAGACCGAAAGAAAACCTGCCTTATGGCGAGTATATCAGCATCTCTGTCAGCGATACGGGATCAGGAATGGATGATGAGGTCGTGCGCTGTCTTTTTGAGCCTTTCTATACGACGAAAAGGGAAGGAAAGGGAGTCGGTATTGGTTTGTCGATTGTGTATGAGACGATCAGGAAACACAAAGGGCTTATAGAAGTCAGCAGTGAGAAGGGCAAAGGCAGCCGCTTCACCATTCTGCTGCCGCTGTACACATCACGGTGAACGTATGCAGGGCATATATCGTCGTAACGGTTTATTGACTGAACAAGGGTTGTATTATGCAAAAGAGAACAGTAATCCGATCGCGTGACGCCGATTATCAGGTGCTGCTCGCGATCAAGACGAACAGGCGAAAGCGAAGCCTGTATGACGAGATTTTCATCGAGGGGATCGAGTCGGTCAAGCAGGCGCTGTGTTCACGGTTTCTTTCTCTGAAAAAGATTGTCTTTGCCGATTATTCGGCACTTTCGGGCTGGGCCAAAAATATTGTCGATTCTGAACTGTTTGAAGAGCGCGTGGAGATGAAAGGCGATCTGTATGCGGAGCTTTGCGACAGAAGTGAACCTTCGGAGCTTATAATTACTGCCAGCCCTCATCCGATCGATATCGACAAACTGACTGCAGCTGAAAATCCTTTTGTACTGCTTTTCGACCGGCCAAGTGATCTGGGAAACCTGGGCTCAGTAATCCGCTCGGCAAACGCTTTTGGCGTTGATCTTGTGATTACGCACGGCCATTGTGTCGATCATCATGATCCCAAGGTGATCCGCTCGAGTCTCGGTGCAGTTTTTCACACGCCGGTCGTGCATCTCGAATCTTTTGATGAACTGGATTCGTGGCTGAATAAACGGAAAAGAGAATGCGGAATGACTGTCGTCGGTACCGATTCGGCCTCGGAATTTTCAATTGCCGAGAAAAAACTTTGCCGGCCGATAACGTTAGTGCTCGGTAATGAGGCGAAAGGAATGAGCGTGCGCCTCAAGGCTTTGGTAGATGTGATGGTGAAAATTCCCATGAGCGGTGCGGTCAATTCCCTGAACGTGGCCTGCGCCGCCTCGATTCTCATGTGGAAGGTGGTCGAAAGCCTCAGCCCCGATGCGTGACGGCGAGGTACCCGCTAAGAATTTTCGAGTATTTCACGGCCGATATTGGTGATGTCAAGCTCGACAATTTCATTTTGCGAAAAGAAATCATTCTGATCCCAGTTTTCGGGATGTTTGAGCACAAGATCGGCCTCCGCATCGGTGAGATCCCGGCTTGAAACAAGCGAGAACGAGTCGGGATAATCCTTGTCGGGTTCATAAAAAGATTTTTTCAGTGTAATTTTGCCTTCAGTCAGCATCGATCCGATGATGCTGCACATATAGCGGCAGATATCCTCGTGTGCGGCTTCGCTGTTGAAAGACTTGACGTCGTTGTAGAGGTTGTTGACTGGATACGCCATCTCTGCCGTTTCGATCAGTATGATCTGTTCGATTTCTTTGATACCCTTCATCTCTGTCATCGGGTATTGCCCCCTTTGCTGTTGTGATGGTAAAGCCGTGCCGGTATATGCCGATACGAAGCCATTATCAGATGGGTATTCCGCACTGCCGTTTCGATGCATTCCGCAAGAAACAAAATCAGGATGCTGCAATTACAAGGCCCTGGCTTCAATTTATCAAGAACTAATTTGTTCTGATCATTCCCGCAAGATGCCAGCGGGGGGATACGACAGGGCAAATTGTATCGCTGAAGATCAGAAGCTCACCGGAATATAGATGTCGAGTTCACTGTCAAAGGGGCGGCTCTGGTCAAATCTTTCATCATAGTATTCAAAGTCGGGGCTGCTAACCCAGCTGCAGCAGTTCTCTTTGAACCAGCTGCCGACGGCGTAACGATATGCCGGAACGATGTTTTGAATGCCCACGGCGGTGAAAACGGCATATCGATGGGCGTCGATAAAACACGTATGCATGCCTGCAGGCAGCGGAGCGGGTTCACTGACATCGACACCGGCGAGGTAATCGAATTCTCTTGAGGGATTCGCTTCGTTATAGAGACACACGCCGTAGCCATGGCAGTTGTGTGTACGATGTTGCACTTCGTTTTCCCTGCTCGCGAAGAGTTTCCATAAATCGGGTAGTCCGTTGTTGAGTTTTGCGGTGGTACAGTGCTGTGTTAAGCCGACAACGTGAAAGCCCGGTTTGTCGACAAAGCCCGCGAAGAAAAAAGTGCTGTCGCTGCAGGGACCCTGGGGGTAAAGTTCGAGCGGATTCATATAGAGGCCGTCGAGATGAATATTGTTTCTGCGATAACGGCCGGGACTTGTGTCAAAGTACTTGCGAAAGGCCTTGGTGAATGATTCCTGCGTCTGATACTGATAGTCATAGGCGATGTCAATGATGGGTTTGTCGCTTTGAATGAGTTCGCGGGCTGCCTCGGTCATGCGCCGTGCAATGATGTATTCCTTGATTGTTTTTCCGGTTATCGCCAGAAAGATGCGGTGAAAGTGGAAGCGGGAGAAGGCGCTGTTGAAAGCGACTTCGTCACCGCTTATTTCGTCACACAGTGCCGATTCGATAAATTGCAGGGCGCCATAGGTTCTTTCGAAATAGTTCATACTATAGGGAATCTCAATTATCTGATACCGGTAACCCGAACATCTAAAAATTTCAATGAAAAAAGAACTGGCATTCATGCCGGTGGCCATCATTCGGGCTTTCCTGTATAACTTCTAAAACAAAAAGAACTGACGGTCAAGAAACTTTGTTTCCCGGCCGTCGGGAATTGTCTGTTTATTCAGGGTTGCTCGTCCGCTTCGAGATGCCTGAAAATGGCGGGATCGGCGGCTTCGTCCGGCAGTTTGCAGCTGTACTCGGCGGCAGGCATGCCCGGATCAAGATCGAAGCGGCGCCAGGGGTTCAACTGCGGCGAGCCCATACACACATCGACGGCGCCTTCGTTCAGGTCGAATATCATCGACCATAGCGTACCGAGGGTCTCCGAGTAGTGATGACAGGTGAGGCCGTCGGGCATCTTGTCGCTGAGCAGTGATTTTATTTGCGCGATGCCGACTTTCGGCTGTGCCGCGCCGATACGCCGTTCTATCGCCTTGTAGCGCACGAGCGACTGCCACATTCGTCGCGGCGTCTCATGCACCATGCCTTCGAGCGTGAATTGATTTGTCGCAAAGACAAAAGAACTGTCGCTCGATGCGTCTATGCGTTTTACCGCACGCCTGCTTTCGGCGATTTCGACGAGAGCGGCCGATCCGCTGCGGTCTGCAACGATGAGATTGAGAAAGAAAGAGACGGGGCAGTTTTTGATTCTTTCGAGCGCCTCATCGACATTGCGGCAGTTTTCAAGAAGTGTGCGGATGAGCGCCCAGAACTTGAGTCCGCTTTCGCTTACCGGACGCATGGGGGCTCCCGCGCTCATAGTGACACACAGACCATGCTCATTGATGCCGTCAATTCGCCCGAGACTCAGAAGGGTGAAACCGATATGGGCGGCCTTTCCGCTGACACGCGTAGTGCACAGGGTAAAGTCGTCTTCGGTGTTCCACTCGTAGCTTCGGCCGACCAGACAATGGCCGTTCTCGGTGATCTTCGGCAGAAGTGCGAACTGACTGCAGCTGCCCTGCGGCGTACAGGAATAGGTGTAATAGAGGATGGTTTGCGGTGAGACACCGAGTTCGTCGGCAATACCCTCTATTTCTTCGTTGATGCCGGGACAGTGTTCTTCAAAGATGCTGCGAATCCCCGCATAGCTTCTGTCGTCAATAGCGCCTTCCTGAGGATTCTGTGCGGTGAACCACTTAACGAAACCCGGTTTTGATTTCATGCGCTGACCCTGAATCTTACCGATTTCGTAGTGGCTGCCCTCAAGTACGATGTGTGAATACATTTGTTCTTTGCAGTTTTGATTCATGCTTTGCTCCTGTTTGGTTTCAGTCGCAGTATAGCCTGAGAATCGGTGAGCTTCCTGTCCTTTCTTGCTATTTCGCCTGTTTTTTTGCGCTTTTGTCAGCCCGGATGATGCGATCCAGTATCTGCTGACAGATGGCTTCATCTTCGAGCATCAGATGACCCGCTTCGGGCAGAAAGTGCTCCTCGCAGCCGGATCGCCCCGCTCTACCCAGGATAGTGAACGCCCGTCTTTGAGAGTCAGAATCATTTGCCGGTCCTTTGGATTGAAATTCACGCTAACGTGTTGTATCGAAAACCGAAATTGCGCAAGCCGCCTCAGAACTCGAGCGTTGCGAAATAGTCGTCGATTGTTTCGGCGCGGCGAATCTGTGTGACCGAACCGTCCTCGTGCAGCAAAAGCTCGGCGGAGCGCAGCTTCCCGTTATAGTTGAAGCCCATCGCGTAACCGTGAGCGCCGCTGTCGTGTATGACAAGGATATCCCCCCGCTCGATCGGCGGCAGTTTTCGGTTGATCGCGAACTTGTCGTTGTTCTCGCACAGAGATCCGGTCACGTCATAGCACATCGTCGCTTCGGCGTTCTCTTTGCCCATGACGCTTATGTGGTGATAGGCACCGTAGAGGGCCGGGCGCATCAGGTTTGCCATGCAGGCGTCGACACCGACATAATGGCGGTAGGTGTTCTTGTGATGAATCGCCTTTGTGACAAGATAGCCGTAGGG
>JAEWVL010000128.1 GCA_023396665.1 Spirochaetota bacterium | reverse complement strand
GATCGTGAGCGACGCCGCCCGCCAGCTGTCCGATCGCTTCCATCTTGTGAATATGTGTCAATTGTGCGCTCATCGATTCGTATTCACTCATATCGCTGAAAATGCCCACATTGCCGATGATCGCTCCCCCTTCATCTCGTATGGCGGTAGTCTTTTCACTGACCGCAATCGCGTGACCGTCTCTGTTTCTGAGCAGAATGTTGTCGAGTCTGGACGAATAGTGTTCTCCCGGGCCGATTGTATTGACGGGATCATAACGTTTCGTCTCACCGCTTTTCCGGTCGACTATGACGAGAAGATCGGAGGCTTTTGCATTGCAGGCTTGCGATAGCGGTATTCCCGTCATTTTCTCCATTGTGGGATTGATGTGCGTGATTTTCCCCGCATTATCACAGGTCAAAACGCCGTCCGGGATAGAATCGAGTGTGACATGAAGCCAGGTGTTTTTTTCCCTAATTGTATGTATCGTTTTGTGGTAGTTCCAGTTATTGATAAAAAAAAGAAATACGAGTGTGAAGAGAATTTCCATAACGTCTTCAAGCGGGTCAAAATAACCGCTTAGTCCGCTATGTTCCGCCAGGTTCGAGGCTGCCACAAAAGCGTAAAACAGAAGGGTTAAGGCAAGCGGAATCAGTATGCCGCAGGGAATGCGTTTGATTTTTCGACATGTGATCAGTACGACAAGTGAGGCTGAAAATAAAAAAGCCGAGATAATGCTTAACACTATGACAATCATGGAACGACCTTTTCACGGGCGACAGGAGTATTACTTTTCTTGATCTGAACACTGCTGAATCCTGAAAATTTCATAACGGCCGCAAAAAGCAGTATTGCTGCGATACTGATGCTGAGGTGCTCGCATATGTTAAGTATCTCAGCGAACAGCAGATTCTCGGCGACCGTGAGTATGTTTGAGAGAAGAATAAAGGTGTAAGCGCCGATGAAGCAGTACTTCCCCCTAATTCCTGATTTGCCGATGCTTCCTAAAAAAAGAGGATAGCCGATCAAATGAACGACAACTACAAACAATTCTGTTGAAATAGGCATGCCCGGTACCTGCCTGTATATACGCTTATCGGTAAACATATGAGTCTTGATATCTTGCGATACGGATATGCTCAAAGTAGACATTATTTCATGCAAAAACAACACTGTTGTGTGAATAAATTGCAAATAGTTGTCTGACAGAAGGGCGAGCGGGAAGGGTTGTCAGCTGAAAAGTTTCTCCTGATCTTCGCGAAGTTGAGTGAAAAGCTGCTGGGGAAAGTTGAATTCCGAAACGAAGAGCCGGTTCATAAGAGAGATCAGCTGTCTGCACTTGTATGCGTCATGATGGGCGTCCCCTTTGCGTTCTGATTGTTCCCATCCCTCGCAGTCGGCTATACGTATTTCTACGGGAAGCGTGTGCTGTTGTGTCACGATATCGATCTCCATTCGTTCGGCATAGGCTTTGGTACCGGGTACGATAATCGTGTTTGTCTTTTGGTCGCGGTGAAGCGGAAGAGAAAAATTTATTTTACACTGAAATTTTTTATGAACGCCGGATGAATATTCGTTGCTTGCCGCGTTTACGGTGAGAGAGCGAAAAAATTCCTCCGCGTTTCTGGCCACCGTCTCGTCTGCAAAAGCCGCATCTTCGTTGCCCGCGCTCCGTGAAAGGTTGATCATGAGCCGCCGCACCGCCTCATGCATTTCCTGCGGCGAGTCGTACAGTGTCTGGGTGATCGAATGAGAGACTGTGTTTTCCTGCAGAATAACCCCCCGCTTTTGCAGCGCATGAAAGAGCGTGAGCGAGTCTTCGCGGCTTTTCAGTAAAAAAGTGATGGCGAGAATATCTCGAATATTGAAGACCTCTCCTTCAACATCCTTTCCCAGTTTTGTGAACATGCTTTCGGGACTTTTCAGTCGTGCCTTGACCTCAAGAACCGGAACGCGTACACCCTGTCCGCTGTTGAATATGTAGCAGTTCTGCCTTTCGTCAAATGACATCGTCTCTTTTATTCTGAAAAAAAAGGTCGACAGTTTGGCGAAAGCCCGGCGAGCCGCTTCCTCTTCAGGGACGATGGGAGGGCGGCTCCAGCGGAAATTGAACAGGTCGTCAAGAGGCTGCTTGTTCGATTCAAAGAAGAGTCCGAGGCGCGTATAATCATAGATGTCCTGACTGTCTTCCTCTATCGATTTGATCAGATGGCACATTTTCAAAACCGAACAGCTGGCCCGCTGCCAGTCGAGCGGAGTGGTCATGAGCGATCCCCTGTATCCGTCGAAGAGATTGTCGCATCTTGTTGACGATGACATCAGAAACAGATGCCGCGGATCTTCTTCTATAAGAGCGAGCAGCCCTTTGTCGCCGAGAACAGATTCGATTTTCTCAATGGATTCGAGCGCTTCACGGTATTTGTCTTTCAGTGCAGAGTCGAGAGATTCGAGAAGTTTCAGCTGTTCTTTTACAAAGGGCAACAGCCAGTTTTCGTAATAGCGCAAAGTCTGATGTACGTAATTGAGGGCCCGTTCGCTTTCCCCGGGGCACAGCTCGTCAGCGATTACGTCAAAACCGCGGTTTTCCATCATGCGGGTGGCGCGGATCATCGCGGCCGTATATCCGCTGCAACCCCGAAGCAGATAGGGGGACATCTCCCGACGATCGAGTATTGAACCGAAAATTTCATGATACAGCTCGTGTTGCACCTGTTGCAAGGCCGGCTCCGGTTTTCATTTCTGTTATGAGTAAGGCTGGCGGCCAAAGGCGCCGGTTCAGAACAATCAAGTTGCGAATCAGTTTACCTGCTCAATTAATTGAGTCAAGATTATTTTCAAGGTGTTCGCAAGCAGGCAAGCTCATGCTGTTCTTGTACAAATATGCTTGAATTTGTTACAGTATTCTTTGCAATAGCCGCGGGGGTTTGTTATGGTAAAAGATCTCGTTAATCTGTTTCTTCTCTTTTCCAAGGTGGGTCTGTTCTCTATCGGCGGCGGTTACGTAATGCTGCCGATGTTGCGTCGTGAAATTGTTGAAAAACGCGCTTGGCTGTCAGATGAAGAGCTGCTGAACTGTTTTTCGATCGCACAGACCACCCCCGGCATCATTGCGACGAATACCGCCACCTATGTCGGTTTCAGACGTGCCGGAATTCGCGGTGCCCTCGCCGCCACGACGGGAATGATCTTGCCCTCGTTCGTTATCATTATCGCGATAGCGCTGTTTTTCGCGCAGATGCAGAATAACGCGTATGTACAAAAAGCTTTTTCGGGAATACGCATAGCTGTCGCCGCTCTTCTGGTCGTCACGGTAATCAATCTGGCAAAAAAGACGATACGAAGCCGAAGCCTGGCGGTGCTTGCTCTGCTTGTGTTTCTGCTTGTTGCGGTAATGGGACTATCGCCTTTTTCGGTTATTCTTGCCGCCGCTTTACTGT
>JAEWVL010000054.1 GCA_023396665.1 Spirochaetota bacterium | reverse complement strand
ATCCCCGGCATCACCGCAAACTAATCGCGCCGGAATGTCTTTTGCTTCAGCACGTTCAAGCATTGCGGAAGATTTATCGATCCCGATCCAGTGTATGTCACTGGTGGCAAAGGCCTCGGACTGCACCTTCAGATATGATCCGGTTCCACAGCCGAGATCGAGCACGGTAAAATCGTGCGGTTTCTTCCGGTAGAGTCTTTCGATGTTCTCATCGACGGCTATGTGCAGGCGTATTTTGTTATTGTCGTATTGAGCGGCGATTTTCGAATAATCGGTAATTTTCACCGGAATAACCTCGGACAAAAAGGATCGCGATACTGTCAATATAGTCGCTATAACAGAAAAAAGGCGGATATCCCGGCGGTAAAGTCCTTTTCAGTGCAGTGAATACTTCGCCGGTTATTTTTCAATCGCCTCATGAACGGCAATAGAAAGATCTACACTGCGGTAAGGCTTGCGTATAAACCCCCGGAAACCTTCCTCCATCATTGCATTCGTATCCTCATCGCGAATACCGCCGGATGAAAGCAGGGCCCTCACCCCCGGATGTATCTCACGCATCCTGCGCAAGGCATCGCGGCCGTTCATCTGCGGCATCACCATATCAAGAATCACCAGCGAGATATCCCGCCACTTTTCCCTGAAAATTTCGAGCGCCTGCATGCCGTCTTCGGCCTGCAGCACAGAATAGCCGAGATTTTTCAAAATCATTCCGGCGGTAATGCGCATCACCTGTTCATCATCGACAAGCAGAATAAGACCGGAACCTGTTATCGCCGATTTTCCCTCTTCACCTTGTGTAATAACAGCTGCGGAAAAAAGCGGCAGATACAGCTTAAAACATGATCCGTTTCCCTGACTGCTTGTAACGGAAATGGTTCCCCTATGCTGCTGTATGGTGCCGAACACCGCGGCAAGGCCGAGACCGCTTCCCTGTCCCGGAGCTTTCGTCGTAAAGAATGGTTCGAATATGTGAGGAAGGTGTTCCGGTGCGATACCGGTACCGGTATCGTAAATCGCGATCTCGACATATTCACCGGGCTCAAACTGCAACAGCGCTGTTTCATTAAACCCGGCATTAAGCGCCAGGCGTCCGGTTTTGACGGTTATCCTTCCCCCCTCGGGCATTGCGTGAGAGGCATTGATCAGGATATTGATGAAGGCATTCTGCAGCTGCCCGTGATCGCCCATAACCGTCAGCGGATCGGCATAAAAAAAGCGATCAAATGAAATGCGTTTGTCAACCGTCCGCTCGACAAGCGAAAGCGCATCCGAAAGCGCCTCATGCACATCAACATGTTTCTGCTCACTCACCCTTTTTCGCGAAAAAGTCAAAAGCTGTGCGGTCAGATCCGCCGCCCGCACCGCCGAATCGCGTATCATTCCAACAAACTTCTTCGCTTCGTCATTGCCATCAAGCTCGTAATTCAGCAGTTCGGCTGCGCCGATAATTCCGCAGAGCATGTTGTTGAAATCGTGAGCCACCCCGCCCGCAAGCTGCCCGATCGCATCCATCTTCTGGGACTGCCGCAATTGCTCCTGCAATCTGTTCTCATCGGTAACATCCCTGAAGACAAGTACCGCACCGATAACATCACCGAAGTCATTTCTGATCGGAGCCCCCGAATCGGCAATCTGATATCTGAGCCCATTGCGTGAAATGAGAACCGTTTCCGCCTCGAGGCTGCGCGACTCACCGGTCTGCATCACCTGCAACACCGGAGATGGAAGAGTCTCACCGCTTATAGCGTTCACAACCGTCAACACCTGATCCAGCGGACAACCGAGCGCATCTTTCAATTTCCACCCGGTCAGACGCTCGGCGATCATATTCATCCGCGTTACTTTACCCTGCGTATCGGTCGCAATGACCGCATCACCGATCGAGTTGAGTGTCACACGAAGATTTTCCTCGTTCTGCCGTAGCGTTTCCTCAATTTTTTTCTGCTCGCTTATGTCGGTCAGCGTCCCGAGCATTCGCACAGCCTTTGCGTCGGCTCCCGGTAAAAAAACACCATGTTCGTTAATATGACAGTATGTACCGTCTTTTCGGCAAAAACGGTAGCAGTCTCTGAATACACTGCAGCTTTCACGGGCCGCTTCCCTGTGCGCTTTCACTCTTTCACGATCATCAGGATGAATCATCTCCATCCACCTGCCGATTGTCACATCGGCGAATCCGGACGCGTCATACGCTGTTATCTCAGTCACGGCACCGCCCCATAACACCGTGTCACCATCATCCAGATGCCAATCGTACAACATCTGACCGGTTTGTTCGGAAACGATGCGGTAACGCTCATCGCTTTCCCGCAAGGCATGTTCAGCCCGTTTTAACTCGCTGATATCAAAGAGGGATACAACAATCTGATCCAATACCAGATTCACCCTGCCCAGAACGTCGATATAATGTCCGTCCCTGCAGCGGATTCGCAGCTCTGCGGAAGAGTATTTCCGCTTGTTCAGCGCCGCCGCCATGGTCTCATTCCATATTTGTATGACCGACTGGCGATACGCTGCATCGGGATACGCGAGTGCCCACCACTCTGAAATAGTCGGAGCATCCTGTAAACTATAGCCGGTAACCTCAACAAAAGAATCATTGTAATTGATAACCCTGCCGTCCCTGCTCAGCTCAACAAGCGGCAGAGGAGCCTGCATGAACAGCGCACGAAAACGTTCTTCGTTACGCAGCACTTCACTTTGCACCGTGCCGATCTTCCGTATCTGTTCGTCGAGACGTCTTTTTAAAATAACCGAAACGAGCGTAATCGCTATCGCCATGACAGAAACAAGGGCAAGGGCGAGCAGAACTTTGCGAAGAGTGGCTGCAGTGATACGTTCCTCTTCATGAAGCGAAATCCATTTAGCTCTTGCTTCATGCAGACGTTCTTTCTCTATGGCGGAAAGTGCTTTTTCAATCGAACTATACAATAAAGGATACTTTTTGCTGACGCCTATCGAAAAATCGAAGTGATAAGCGGTTGTACCGACAACCCGCAAATTCGCAATACCGAGCTTGCCCATGACATACGAGGCAACCGCAAGGTCTTCAACGAAAAAATCAACCTGTCCGAATGCGACTGTCTGCAATCCCTCTTCTACATCATGCACGGCTGTCAGTTTGATCGCCGGATACTTTTGTTGAAGATAGCTCTCGCTCGCATAGCCCTTCACCACCGCCACCCGGAACTTTTCAAGCATGACCTCATCCATGCCGCCAGGCCGGTCTTTTGAACCGATAATGAC
>JAEWVL010000030.1 GCA_023396665.1 Spirochaetota bacterium | reverse complement strand
CTATAAACATAATGTAGGTTGCCGGTTCCTTGACCGCAAGTCCCCATCCGTTGAAGGGATCCATGCTGAAAGCGGCTTTGACCGCCACCAGATTGACGATATCAACAGTTGCCGATATATACGGGAGAAAGCGGGGGATGCTACCCCGCTGTGTAAAAATGAAAACAAAGAATACGTTTGCGAATATCACAGCGGCTCCCGCCATAATGGCATGGGCAACGGCGGGATCCGAACTTCTTAGTGCGGATACACCCGATATGAGTACAAACAGTCCCATCAGAAGTCGGGCCAGATTGATTATTTTCTCTGTTTTTACGATATCCATACGCATGTCTCCGTTTTATGCCAGACGGCTCTTGAATCACATAAACCCCATGTTTACCGCCGTGCTCAGCAAGAGGACAAAACTCTGTTTTCGATGAGAGAAGCAACAGGCGGAGTTTCCGTAGCGCCTTCTCCCGGAAAGGTCTTTGCATAACAGTGTAATGGCGGTTTCATTCAGTGGGACTATAAAAAACAATATAACTTACCGGTTTTTCCGGCTTATGTCAAATTTTGTCAATCCTAATGTGCTTTTTCACATTTAAAAATAATTTTTTCAGCGTTGTTTGCGTGTACATAGACATCAACTGTCTTAACGTTTAACCAAAATTAAATGAAAAACTTATAAAATCTTAACTTAAGAACCTTACCTGTTTTCTATAGATTTCCCTAAAAGGGATGGCGTCTGTATCTGTACTGGTTTACTTTCACTCAGACCACGGCAGAGGTAGAGCACAACATAAGAAGTGTATGGTGAATTATGAAAATCAAAAAACGTTTTATTGCAGCCTTTTCAGTCTTTATTCTTTTCGGCGCGGTACTCGCAGCCCAGGAGTCATTCTCTGCGGACGGTGGAAAAGATTTTTCGCTGCTGGCACTTTACAATCAGGGCGGCATTTTTATGTGGCCGATTCTGATTCTGACGGCTTTCGCTTTCGGTTTGATAATCGAACGCTTTGTCTTTTTTCTCAGGGCTAATCTCGGTTCGAAAGAGTTTATCGACAGACTTGAAAAAGCGATCGCTGTTGACGGTCTTGATGCGGTGAGCGGGCTTTGCTCTAACAATAAAAGTAAAATCGCTACAGTTTTGACCAAAGCGATGGCGTTGAAAAAACTCGGTTACGAACGTGTGGAAAAAACGCTGACGGTTGCGGCTTCGGTTGAGGTGGCGCTTCTGGAACGCGGCCTCAGCATAATATCCGCGATCGCCAATATAGTTCCGATGCTCGGGTTTCTCGGAACAGTAACGGGAATGATCACCGCATTCGATGACATCGCCGCGGCCGACCAGGTCAGCGCGAAGATCGTTGCCGGGGGGATAAAAGAAGCCCTGCTTACCACAGCCTTCGGTCTGATTGCCGCTATCCCCCTTCTTCTGTTTTATAACTATTTCGTGAACAGAATCGAGGGTTTTATCACGAGTGTAGAGAGGCTCTCATCTGATCTTGTTGAGAAGATAATCAAGGGATCGGTATCCGAAGAGAGCGGCGCATGAAGATCAGAAGAAAAATTTCGATGACGAACGAGGCCAGTATGGCTTCGACTTCTGACATCGCTTTTTTGCTGATCATTTTTTTTATGGTCACTTCCGGTTTCATTTTCAAAGAAGGGGTGCAGATGCTGCTTCCCGACAAGAATGCGAAAAGCAAGGTCATTGCAAAAAGTGATGAAATAACAACGGTTCATCTCAGCGGCGCGGCCTTGCTGCTGAACAAAGAAGAAGTCACCAGAAACAGGCTTGAAGAAGATCTGAAAAAAAAGATAGTGCAGAAGCCTGATGAGATAGTGCTGCTCAAGGTCGACAGCGATGTGCCCTACCAGAAACTGATCGATATAATTGACGTCATAAAGATTTCGCAAGTGCAGAAGCTTTCTGTGAAGATTAATGAAAATGATGAAAAGGTGGAACAATGATACAGCGGCGATCGAAACCCCAGTCATCGGTTCCCGTGGCCGCCATGGGTGATATCGCTTTTTTACTGCTGATCTTTTTTATGCTCTCCAGCATAAGCGAGAAACCGGTGGATTTGAAAGTTGAGTTGCCGAAGTCAAGTGTTGCCGCTCAGGAGAATAACAAGTTCTTTAATGTCTGGGTCGATGATGCGGGCGCCATATACTATGACGGAAATATTGGAAATACCCTGGGTTTGACCAATCACGCGATGTTCAAACTGCGCGGCAACCCCGAGGTGCGGGCCTTGATTCGTGCTTCCGATACAAGCTCTTTTGAGCATCTGAACGCGGCGTTTGACGCTTTAAAGGAAGCGGGTTTGCATTATATCGTTCTCGTCAGTGAAAAGAAACAGTAGGGAATCTCTAAAAATTAACCTTCGCAACTCGAACCTCGAATAATTCCAATGAAAATCGAGGTAAAATCATTGCGGACTGGTCGCCTGCCGTAGGCAGGCTGCTCGTCCATGCATCCTGGGTGGTAATTATTCGAGGTTCCCAGTAATCCGGTTGGCAAAAAGGTCCCGTGTGTGGCCAACCTGCAATTTGTTTGAAAGAGAGGCAAATGTTGTGAGTGAGTGTAACGGAGTTATGGCGGTATCAGTGGGATCCCAGAAGACCTGCCGGGAATACCATCCGCTGATCAATTTCTTCAGACTTCGACCCGAGCTGATTTTTTTTCTGCTGTGTCTGGCGGTCTTTGTTGTCCTGATACGGACACTTGGGTGGCGTGCGGTCGATATGAGTGACCAGTTTAAAGAGATAGCCGCCTTTGAGATGATAGAACTTGAGATTCCGGTTCCGAAAGACGTGCTGCCGGATGTTCAGGTTGAAGAAACTGTCGAAGAAGAAACTGAAATTAAAAAAGAGGACATGAGATTCGGCAAAGACAGCGGTGATCATCTGAACTCGGCCTTCGCTGTTACTGCGCCGAAGCTGAAAGTGAATCCGCCGGCGTTTCCGGATTCTGTCAAGAATCTCGGAATAGAGGGCACAGTCGTCGTCGAATTCAATATTGATGAAAACGGCAAGGTTGTGTACGGCCGAATCGCAAAAAAACTGCATCCTGTCATTGACGCGCTTATTTTCGATTGGGCGAAGAATGCATCGTTTTATCCTGCGCTTGACCCGGAGGGAAAAGCCTTTAAGATAAAATTCTTTCTGCCGATACGCTACCGCCTCGAATGAGATATTTCCTGTTTCAGGCCGTATCCGTTTAGCTGCGGGTGCGGCCTGTTTTTTAAACAAAAAAAATTAATAAACAATAATGTCCGTAAAATAATATTTATAAAATATGTGTTATTACAAATGGCAATATCCCCCGAACCAATCAATTCATAAAAAATTCACAAAATACAAATAAATAGCTTACTGTTCTGATTTTTTCTAAACGCAACAGAAGTATAACTATTGCAGATGGATTTGTTATGAAACAGAAAAAACAGTACAGTAATGCAGTGATGGTTTCGCTGATGGCGTTATTGTTGTTCGCTTCTCAGCCGATTTTCTCACAGTCAACGTCCGTTATTACGGGACGGGTTATCGACTCTTCAAACGGTGAAGCGATTGTCGGAGCCGGTGTCATAATCCGGTCTATCTCGAAAGCGACAACAACAGATATTAATGGTAACTATCGTCTGACGGGAGTGCCCGTGGGTCAGCATACCGTTGAGTTTGTCATGATGGGCTATGCGCGTTCGCAGTCACCGCTTAATGTTACAGCCGGAGTGAATGCGCTCAATGTCACTCTTTCTTACAGTACGGTTAACGAGGTTGTTGTGACCGCAAAACGTGTCAGCAACACCGACGCCGCACTTTTGAGCAAACGCAAAAAGGCGCCGGTCGCACAGGATGCGATAAGTGCTGAACAGATATCCAAATCTCCGGACAGCGACGCAGCCGATGCGGCCAAACGGGTGACCGGTGTCACCATCGTTGACGGAAAAAATGTCTATATTCGCGGTCTTGGAGAACGTTATTCGGGGGTAACTTTCGCCGGGTCGTCTCTCCCTTCACCGGATCCCGACAAACGAATCGTTCCGCTCGATGTGTTTCCGACAGCGCTGCTTGATAACCTGGTGATAGTCAAAGCCAATTCACCGTCCATGTCGGGGGAGTTTGCCGGCGGCATTGTGCAGATTAACCCCAAAGATTATCCTGATAAACAGCTCTTCAGCGTAAGTGTCGGAACCGGATTTCACACAAATACTACATTCAAGGATTTCTATACCTATGACGGCGGCAAGTATGATTTTTTCGGTTACGATGATGGAACCCGTGAGTTGCCTTCTGAAATAGGTGACGAGGCGGTAAGGCCGGGTGCCTATTCTTCCGATGAACAGAAAAAAATCGGAAACGCATTCAATAACGAATATACGCCGGATGAAAAAAAGGGAATTCTGCCGATGTCCCTGTCCATGCAGTACGGCAACACCTATCAGATCGGTCAGACCTCAAAGTTCGGTTTTCTCGCTTCCGGTATGTTTAAAGAAAGTTCCAAGAACAAGACGGTGGATCTTTTCCGCCCGACTGACACCGGAGATACAAAGCTGAAAGAACAGGTGAAGAAGTCGGTGTATTCGGCCGACAGCGGAGCGCTTTTCTCGGCAGGCTATACAAACACTTCCCATAAACTCCGCTTGACCACCTTTTATTCTCATCAGGCCGAAAAGTCGACATCGGTATATGACGGCTTTAATGCAGACCGGCAGGAAGGAGACGTCGAAAGCCTCGAAAAACGATACAAACTTTCATTTGTCGAGCAGTCACTCCTGTTCAATCAGCTTAGCGGTGAGCACCATCTCATCGGAAAGATATCTGCTGACTGGATGGCTTCCTTTTCACGGGCGAAAAGAGATGAGCCGGATACGCGATCGGTACAGCTGATAGATGCGAACAGCACAGGAAATTACATGCTCTATCGTCCGGAAGACGTTTCCCGGTATTTTCAGACACATACAGATGACGTTTATGAAGTAAGTCCGGCGCTGAATTTCGGATTCAAACAGTGGAGCGGCCTTGATTCCAAATTGACTGTCGGTGGCGGCTATATGCACCGTGAACGCGAGTCACGCGCCAGAACCTTTACCTGGAAGAATTTCGGCGGCAGCGGCGGCATGTATGAGCCTATTGAAG
>JAEWVL010000485.1 GCA_023396665.1 Spirochaetota bacterium | reverse complement strand
ACTGGTTCAACGGACGGCGCACTCCCGATGCAAATCAGAAACTGAAAGGGCTCTTAAGCGGGCTCAATCTCGGCACAAGTGCGCCGCGCATTTACCGCTCGCTGATCGAAGCGACCGCTTTCGGAGCGCGAGCCATTCTTGACCGCTTTACCGACGAAGGCATTCAGGTGCGACGGGTCATCGCGATCGGCGGGGTGGCGCGCAAGTCGGTTCTCGGCATGCAGATTCTCGCTGACATCATGAACAGGGAAATATCGGTGTCGGCATCTGATCAGGCGGTTGCGCTCGGTTCCGCGATGTTCGCCGCTGTCGCTGCGGGCATTTATCCCTCCCTTGAGGAAGCGCAGGAGAAGATCGGCGCCGGATTTTCCGTGACATACAGTCCCCGGCCCGAGACGCGCAAAATCTACGAGGCGATGTATCAGAAATACAAAAAGCTCGGTGCCTTTGTCGAAGCGAACCTCTGTGGAGATTGATTATGGGATCGTATGACGAGTTAAAACAACGGGTATACCTCTGCAATATGGAGATACCAAAACACAATCTCGCGATTTATACCTGGGGCAATGTGAGCGCCTGTGACCGCAATCAGGGCGTCATCGCGATAAAGCCCAGCGGTGTTTCGTATGATACGCTTCGCGCCGAAGACATGGTTGTTCTCGATCTGGAAGGCAATGTCATCGAAGGGACGATGAATCCCTCCTCTGATACGAAAACGCATCTGGTGCTTTACCGTCAGTTTGCATCGGTCGGAGGCATTGTGCACACGCACTCTACATATGCCGTCGCATGGGCGCAAACTTGTCTTCCGCTGACGATTTACGGCACCACACATGCGGATCATCTGGTCAGCGATATTCCCTGTACGGCTGTCATGGATGATGCGAAGATCGCGGGCGATTACGAAGAGGAAACAGGCAATCAGATTCTCGATGCCTTCAGGGATCTTTCGCCGGAGCTTATCGAAATGGTTCTAGTCGCGTGTCATGGTCCCTTTACCTGGGGCAAGACCCCTGAGAAAGCGATATATAACGCCGTGGTTCTGGAAGAGCTGGCGAAGATGGCCTTCATCACCCGAACGATACGGGGGGATACACCACCCTTGAAACAGACTTTACGCGATAAGCATTATTATCGCAAGCACGGCGAGGGTGCCTATTACGGACAGAAATGAGTTTCGGTCGTAGCCAAGGCTTGTGAGAAAAGGCCGCTTGCTGCTGCAGGGGCTTGAAATTAAATACAAGGAGTGCCGTTATGGAGCTGTCAACGATTTATAAAAAATCAAATATCTGGTTTTTTACCGGTAGCCAACATCTCTACGGAGAGGACATATTTTCGCAAATAAAGGATCATTCCGTTAAAATCTGTGAAGCGCTTTCGGCCTCGAACCATTGCCCGGTGCCGGTCGAATTCAAGTCGCTTCTTACCCTGCCGGATGAAATCTACAAGGCGATGGCAGCCGCTAACGTCGATGAGACCTGCGCGGGTGTAATATTATGGATGCATACATTCTCTCCGGCCAAGATGTGGATTCGCGGATTACAGAATCTCAAAAAACCGCTGCTGCACCTTCATACGCAGTTTAACCGCGACATCCCCTTTGAAACGATCGATATGGATTTCATGAACCTTAATCAGTCAGCACATGGTGACCGCGAGTTCGGGTTCATTACGGCCCGTCTCGGTGTAAACCGGGAGATCGTTGCCGGGCATTTCAGTGAGGAGCGGGTGCACAAAACCGTCGGAGAGTGGGCCCGTGTCGCCGTTGCATGGAAAGATTCACAGGGCATGAAAGTCGCCCGCTTCGGTGATAACATGCGTGAGGTGGCGGTGACAGAGGGTGACAAAGTCGAGGCGCAGATAAAGTTCGGCTACTCGGTCAACGGTTACGGTATCGGCGATCTGGTGAAGTATATAGATTCTGTAAGTGATGCTGAAGCTGCAAAACTCGCCGAATCATACAATGACGAATACGATGTTGATGCTGCATTGCGTAAGGGGGGCGCGCACCATGCGGCTCTGCTCTATGCCGCAAAACAGGAAGCCGGGCTGGAGCGCTTTCTGCTGGACGGAAATTTTTCAGCATTTACCACCACCTTCGAAGATCTTTACGGACTCGATCAGCTGCCGGGGTTTGCCTGCCAGCGCATGATGGCCAAGGGTTACGGTTTCGGCGCTGAAGGCGACTGGAAAACGGCGGCATTTGTGCATACGGCAAAGGTGATGGCGTACGGACGCGACAAGGGAACTTCATTTATGGAAGACTACACCTATCATTTCGATCCCGCGAATACGATGGTTCTCGGGGCTCACATGCTCGAAGTGTGTCCCTCTCTTGCGAAAGGTAAAGTCAAACTTGAACTGCATGCCCTCGGCATCGGCGGAAAGAGCGATCCGGTACGCATGGTATTCAACAGCGCTCCCGGCGCCGCGATCAACGCGACGATTATCGACATGGGCAACCGTTTCAGAATGATCGTCAATACGGTTGAGGCGGTGGAACCGAAAGATCTTCCCAAACTGCCGGTTGCGCGCGTATTGCTGAAACCGCAGCCCGATCTCGCGATCGCTTCATCGGCATGGATACTTGCCGGAGGTGCGCATCATACTGTTTATACAAACTCGGTTAGCGCCGATCAGTTCTCGGTTTTTGCACGGCTTGCGCAAATAGAGGTCGTGCACATCAATGCTGCTTCTACGCTTGATACGGTTCGCAACGAGATGCGCTGGAACGAGATGTATTACGGTATCAGATCCCTGATCTGAGTGTTGTTTTGCCGGGGCTATCCCCCCGCACTTATTCGTGCGTGATAGCCCCACGAAGTTTTCAATTTGATGAACGTTCCGGTTGTTGATGATTTTTGTCAGGCCGGGTGAATGGTAATAGTAACAGAAATTCTCATCTTTTCCTTTATTCTCCTGTAGGTTGTCATTCGTGTAAAAGCGAATGACAACCCTGCCTCGCCCATTTTCACGGAAACACCCGATGTGAGATGGACCCGGAAGTGCAGATTCGTATTGCTGCACTTCCGGTTTTTTTTCAGAAGAAAAGTTCCAGTATGATATCCTGATCGTAATTACCGAAACCGCGACCGAAGATATTGATGCCACCCACATGAGAGGCCGCTTCGTCAACTCCGACAGAGACCTTTATCGAATGATGTTCGTTCAACTGCAGATCGTCGATGTTGGTTTCGGATATTTTTTCCTTGCCGATAAAAGTTCCTTTCGCATTGACTTCCCAGGTAACAAGAATGCCGTATTGTGATCCTTCCATCTTCCACCACTCGGGAGTAAACTTGCCCCGCTTGTCCCCGAAATCGCCGGGGGAGGTCCAGATGCCGAGCGACCTGTCGTTTACAAAAAGCGAGATGTCCGATTTCCAGTCCGGATTTGTTCCCGGCGTTTCAGAGGACAGTTCCATGGAGATTTCGAGTTTGCGAACGGTCTGCTTCTGGTTAAATGCGTTGTTGGGGAACTTGTATCTGACAAAGCCTTTTTCAAACCAGAGGAGCCCCGCTTTGACGCGATCGGGTTCGAGGTAGGATTCGGGAGTGTCGAGAAAACCAATGATCTGGGTCTGGCTGCACATGCCGCAGGGGGGGGATACCGAATAGTCGATGAAAAGTCCGATCGGCATTTCGACACGAACCGAGTCTTTCGGGAACATTGAATCTTTTTCGAGATTAACCAGAAATTGTGTGTATTCGCAAACGCAGACCTTCTGATTGCCCTTGATCCCTTTGATGATTTTCGAGCTGATGAGTCCGCATTTTTCGAGCATCTGCACGTTTGTCGCCACTGTCGATTGTGGCAGGTCGAGTTCTTCGGCAATCGCGTTGATATTTCGCGGTTCGATCATAATGCAGCGGAGAATCTGCATTCGGATTTCTGAAGCGAGACCTTTCAGAATGTGAATATCCTGCTCGGGGTGTATGATGAGCATGTTGGTAGGTTTCTTTGAGTGCATCTGAGCTGGCCCCGCTTGTAATAGGTGTGTTGAGGACGTTTGTGATGAAAAATGTTTCTTCTGTCAACAATAAATATATCAGATATTATGATATAGTCCTGTGGTAGAGAAAAAGATGAAATATCCCAAAAATATTTCATAAATACTGTATAAATAAGAATTATTTAAATATATCTTGACATATTATATATCAGGATATTTGATATATATCAATAAATATTGATGGTTTTGATTGTCGAAGCTGGTTTGCCTCTTCTTGCTTTGTATTTGTCTTCGCTTTCATCTCTCGTCATACTATGTAACAGTGGAGGATAAGGGTGAAAAAAGTATTAACTCTGGCGCTTGTATTGCTTTTGCTCGTTTCGGCAAGCTCGTGCAAGGATAAGGCGAAAAAGGATGTAACAATTACATTCTGGCACCTTGATACACAGGATGATTTCAAGGCGACATGGCAGGCTCAGGCCGATGCTTTCATGGCTGCCAATCCGCATGTCAAGATTGAAATAACTGTTCTTGAGAACGAAGCGTTTAAGCAGAAAGTTGCGACGATGATGCAGTCGGGCAATCCACCGGATCTTTTCAGAAGCTGGGGCGGCGGTGTAATGAACGAATACGCCAAGGCCGGTTTGTTGCGTGATATAACAAAGTATCTCGCGAAAGACAAGTTTTCTGACACAATTGCCGAGGGTCCGCTTGGTGTTTACAGCTATCAGGGAAAAGTTTACGGCGTTCCCTATACCATGGGGGCAGTCGGTCTTTGGTATAACAAGAAGATATTCCGTGATAACGGTATCGAACCCTTTCAGACCTGGGATGATCTTATCGCTGGCTGTAAAAAGCTGAAGGCTGCCGGTATTACCCCGATTGCGCTTGGCGGAAATGACAAATGGCCGGGACACTTCTGGTGGGTATATCT
>JAEWVL010000455.1 GCA_023396665.1 Spirochaetota bacterium | reverse complement strand
TAATCGAGCAGATATCATGGGACAATTTCAACGAAAGTACAATGTTGCAAAAACAGATAGAGCGTTACAAAGAAAGGATGGGCTGTTATCCTGAAGCGGTGCTTGCGGATAAGATATACCGGACAAGAGCTAATCTTGACTATTGCAAAAAGCATACTATCAGATTGTCTGGGCCGAAATTGGGACGCCCCTCGACAAAAAGAAAAGAAGAAAAGAAAATCGAGAGCCGAGACAGTGCAGCCAGAAATGCGATAGAGGGATGCTTTGGTGTGGGTAAAAGGAAATATGCACTGGGTCGAATAATGATGAAGCTGGCGCAAACAAGCGAGAGCTCGATAGCTCTCGTCGTTCTGATTATGAATTTGGAAAAAATCGTTCGGGCTGTTTTATTAACTTTTTTTCGAAGACTGATTTTGTATCCGATTATGCTATTTTGAATCAAAATTTATAAAATTGGGCTTTTTCAGGAAGCCCTAAATATTGGAGAATATCAGTTGAAATGACTAATATTGATTAACCTGTTCAACAACCCTATCAATATCCTCATCTTTCATTCCGTAATAGATTGGCAGACTTAAAACACTGTCAGCAGTTTGTCGTGCTTTCTTCAAAACCATGGGATCAATTTCGTCTCTGTTATAATCAGCATATGCCTTTTGATCGGAAATGCATGTGGGATAATGAATAACGGTGCCGATTTCTTTATTTGAGAGATGATCTTGCAGCTTGTTCCTGTTTTGGGTACGAATAACGAAGAGATGCCATACGTGTTCGCATCTGCTGTCGGTTACCGGCAAGGCTATTTTATCATTTTTTATTTCATTCATGTACCTGAGCGCTATTCTTTTTCTGTCGCTGTTCCATCTGTCAAGTTCATGTAGTTTTATCGATAGAAACGCTGCCTGAATTTCATCCAAACGGGAGTTTACTCCCTTGAATTCATGAACATATTTTTTTTTCGATCCGTAATTACCCAATGCCCTGATATTGTTTGCCAGAGCTTGATCATTCGTCACAACCGCCCCGCCATCACCCAAAGCCCCCAGGTTTTTGCCGGGGTAAAAACTGAAGCCGGCGGCGTCTCCCAAAGAGCCTGCTTTTTGTTTTAAAAAAGTCGCTCCATGAGATTGTGCTGCATCTTCAATCAAATATAACCCATGTTTCTTTGCAATGACTGATAACTTTGTCATGTCGGCGACTTGACCATACAGGTGCACGGCAACGATCGCTTTCGTATTCGGTGTGATGCGCTTCTCGATGTCGTCGGGATTAATCAGATACGTTTCTTCGTTATAATCGGCAAAAACGGGTTTTGCACCCGAATAACTCACTGCAAGGGCTGTCGCTATGAATGTGTGAGCCGGAATAATGACTTCATCACCTCTTCCGATACCATACGCTCTCAAAATCAGATACAGAGCGTCAAGTCCGTTACCACAGCCGATGCATTCACTTGTTCCGCAGTATGCTGAAAATTGTCGTTCAAAAGAAGCCAGCTCATCACCCTGTATGAACCAGCCTTTTGCGTACACTTCTTCGAATTTAGCGGTAACGCTATCGTGAATTTCCTGATGCATGTACTTGAATGTTGAAAATGGAACTTGCATTTTTGCTGTAACCTCAATTTGAAAAATACTGTTTTGCGTTGTTTGAATAATCGGTGAAATTGCGTTCGTAATCTGACACGTTATAGTGATCGGATGCCAGAACCAGTAACACGCTTTGCGGTGAAAATTCGAACATTTCCCGCCAGATGTTGGGGCCTATGTAAAGCCCGACTGAGGGGTCATTTAGAGTGACGATTTCCTCTTCGTTCGGATTTTTCAGTCGAATCTTTACGGTTCCGTTTACGCACAATAAAAGCTGATGCAGTTGTTTGTGTGAGTGGAAACCCCGGGTTACCTGCGGGTCAACTCCGTAAATGTAATAGATCCGTTTTATCTGAAAGGGAACGTCAATACCTGATTCGATAGGAGTGAGATTTCCATATTCATCCGAATAGCGTTTCATTTTTATGAGTGCACAGTTTAGCATCTCATTCCCTCGTTTTTAAAATTTATTTTGTATTACTTTTTTCAGATAGCTTGTACAAAGACAGCAGAAACTTCGCTATAAAAGAGGGCCAGAATTGGCGAAACATTGAGTAATCTTCATTAAACTTAATCTGGTTGTTTATCACGAAACTTGTAGTTGATGCTTCATGTATTCGATGGAAAAGTAATGGTTTCTTTATATAAACGAAATCCCCTTTGTGTCGAGCGAATTTCACCCATGTATCCCAATCAATATTTGATTTGAAAGTTGATTCTTCTACCGGTTTCTGTATAAGCTCTTTGTTGTAGGTTACAGAAGGAGCACAAATAGAACAGCCGAAAGAGAGAATTAACAAACGAATTGATTTGAAATGCCTCAACAATCTTATTGACAAAGGATAATTCATGATCCTTTTCACAGTCAAGAGTGTATTCTTTTTTATCTCTATATTCATATGTAATTCATAATAATCTGAAAATGCTATCAATGTGTTTGTACTTCGGTTGATTTCATTTAGTGTATACTCAAGAAATTGAGGCATGTAAATATCGTCTTGGTGACAAAGAGTGGCTAATTTGGTTGTTACCTGATCATAGGCAAAACAAAAATCATTTATATGGCCAGTCGTTTTCTTGTTAATTACAAGTTTAACTCCATATTTTTTAGCCGTCTTCTTGATGTAATCATTCGGTGTTGACGTTGTAACAAGTACTGTTGATTTGAGGGTTTGATTAAGTAACGATTCAATACAATTTCCGAGAAAAGGTATTTTCTTGTATGCGCAAATAACAAATGTGTGATCCGAAGCTGAATAAGGCATTGGTTACCCGACCATGAATATAGTATCTCAAGTATTTGCTTTTTATTAAATCTGTCAAGCTTTCTTCTGTTGTCATATGTTGTGTCTTGTAATTATGGTTAGGAAAATAATTCATGTTATTACTAAAAAGAATGATTTAAATAATGATGACTTCGTCTTTGTGATGATAAAATCCAAAATATTCTTATAATGTTGAAGTTTACTTATTCGTGATTTATATGGTGTTTTGCTATGACTATCGGTATCCTTGCTGGAAAACGGTATTATATTGACATTTCGCTTGTGTTATGAATTGTAGCAAGTGCTATTTGAAGTGTCATTTTCGCAACAACAGGTGACGCGGGTTTTCGGGAATTCGCTATGGCCAATACTACAAAGAGGGATGTGCTTTGGAG
>JAEWVL010000373.1 GCA_023396665.1 Spirochaetota bacterium | reverse complement strand
ATATAACACAGAAATCCCGTGAAAGATCCCTCTTCGTCGCAGGCAACGAGAAATGTATCCTTGCCGGTAAATTCCCTGACAGCTGATTCGCAGCTTTTAAAGGTTATAAAATAACGTTCGCCTAATTCCGATTCCAGAAGAGCACGGGCGCAATCGCCGACATCGCCTGGTTCCCCTCTGCGTAAATTTACTATCATTGCTGTAATCCTCGTAACTGTTTCCCGCTTAATGGTGTTACTTCCATGTGCCGCTTGGCCTGTTGCATCTTGAATGATAGCTGAACAGTTGATTAGCACAACTCGGCAAGGTTTCCGATTACGAAATCGGCATGCTTCGACAGGTAAGCAATCCGTTCCGGCCACAGATCCCTTATGATTTCCGTCGTAAGCACCGTCGCCAATCCCGCCTCTTTCGCTCCGGCAAGTTCATCGTGTCCGCCGTCACCGATAAAGATGCTTGCGGCGGGATCGGCGTTTACCGCATCCATCGCCAACTCGTAAATCTCGCGCTGCGGCTTCATCACACCCACATCACAGGAGAAAATCGCCTTTGCAAAATACTTTGACAGAGGACTGTCGTTCCAGTAAAATTTGTCGAAAACATCGGCGTTGCTGACGAGCACCAGAGTTTTTCCCTTTCGATAAAGATCAGCGATCGTGTTGAGTACATGCCGATTGACCAGAACGAGGGCTTTGCGATACCGTTCTTTTCGTGTTTCTACAAGAAGGTCGATCGTCTCTTCGCTGAGGTTTTTGTCGATGAGACGGGTAATTGCGCAGACAACCGCTCTTATATCGTTAATTTCTCCGAGTGCCCGCGGCGCATACTCACGCATCACATAATCGTTCCATTCTTCGTGTGAGATGCCGAGTATGGAAAATTCATTTCTTTCCCTGTCCTGATTCGGTTCAAATCGAATAAGAGTATGAAAAAGATCGAAAAAGTAGCAGTCATAGTGTTTCATCGTGAGCCTCCCCTTATTCGGGCTTTAATTCCAGTGATCCCCACTTAAGGCATTCAATACATTTCTCCTTTGAGGCTGCAACAACGATATCGCAGTTGTCAAGACCGTGTTCTCTGGCAAAACTGTAATCGACATTTTGCAGCACGGCCGGCAATCCGATTCGCAGCAGGCCGCCATGTGTCACGCAGAGTACATTATCCCCCGCATCGTGAGTGTAGAGAACATCTGTAACAAAAGCCGAAAAGCGTTTCTGAATGTCGCTGAAACTTTCGCCGCCCTCTATCTTTTCATTGCAATTTCGCGGATCTTCCCAGCGCTTCTGCAAATTTTCAAAAAGAGCCCAGCTTTCCTGATCCGATTTGCCTTCCAGCAGACCGACATCATATTCGCGAAGCGCTTCGTTCACCTCAAAGGATGGTATGCCGAGCGTTTCGGCCACGATCTGTGTTGTGTGAATTGCGCGCAGAACCGGGCTTGAATATATTCGGGTGATAGCGCAGTGTTTCAGTTTGGCGGCCAATTGCAGAGCCTGGGAGAGTCCCTGCCCGCTAAGCAAATGTTTCATGCCTTTGTTGGAGAATTCATGAAGCAGATTGGCCTCGCTTTGGCCGTGACGAACAAAGAAAAATCTCATAGAGCGCTGTTCTCCTGTCATTGCGGCAATTGTGAGCCTGCCGAAAGAAATATGACAACCATTTTTCGATCGGCAACGGCTGTTTGAAGGGCTTCTAAGAGCTCGTGCTCGCAAATTGCACATATTTTGATATGTAGTCTGTGAAAGTCTTGATTTTTCGGACGCGCTGTGATACGAACGTTTCGTATTTCTGTTTTTATCTCGTCATACATTTCAAGAGAGGTTCTATGAAAATATTTTACTTCACATCGACGGGTAACAGCCTTCAGGTCGCCCGCAAAATCGGAGGCGAGCTTCTTTCCATTCCGAAACTGCTCGGTCAGGGAAAAGAACTTGGCTTCAAAGCCGACAAGATAGGTTTTGTTTTTCCTTGTTACTATTTGGGGCTTCCACGCCAGGTGAAAGAGTTTCTGACCAAGGTCAAAATCGAAAGCGACTATGTTTTCGCGGTGATTCTCTGCGGCAAAATGTCGGCCGGTGTTCTTGATATTTTCAGCAACGAGGCTGAACTGAACGGTATTAAACTTTCATATCTCACCGATATCAACGGGGTTGATAACTATTTTTCCGCGTCAGAGGGAAAACAGATAGAAGAAGATGAGAAGAAGAATATCGAAGAAGCGCTGAAAAAGATGATTGCCGAAATAAAGTCATCTGTCGAATCGGTCAAAAGAAGCGGTGTGGCCGCCGGTATACTGTCGCGTGTGGTCAGTACCATCACCTATCCGCTGCAGCTTATCAATAAAGATTCCGATGCCGCTGACGCAAGACCGGAAGCTTCAACCCAGAAGTCGGAACCAACGGCTGCTCCGAAAGCGGCAGTGAAGAAAGCAGCGCCGAAGGCCGCTCCCAAGAAAGCTGTCAAGAAAGCGGCACCGAAAGCGGCAGTGAAGAAGGCGACGCCGAAGGCCGCTCCCAAGAAAGCAGTGAAGAAAGCAGCACCGAAGGCCGCTCCCAAGAAGGCGGTTAAAAAAGCTGCACCCAAAGCGTCAGCAAAAAAAACCGTCAAGAGCAAGAAGAAATAAGCGACTGAAACAAGGCGTCACTCTGTTCAACAAGCAGATACAAGGCGGGGTCCGATGGGTTCCGCCTTTTTTTATCCCCCGGGTCGGCACATACCAGTCGCTGTAGAGCAGTACTTTAAAAAAACAGTGTTTCTGTTTCAATGGCTTGACAATATCGTAATATTGCAATATATGGTTATTAAGATATATGTCAGATCCTATTGCAAAAAAACAGCAATAAAACAACACAAAGCGGAGTATTTCTATGAAACTGTCACAAATCGCGATGCGATTCAGCTGGATCTTCTTTGTTCTCTTTTTCGCGCTCGCAATCATTGATCGCAGATTCGCGCTCGCGGGTTTGCTGTGCATGCTTCTTCCCCTGTATCAGTCCATTCGCGGCAGAGGAAAAATACACTGTTCGGGCTATTGCCCCAGGGGATCATTTTTGCACAATGCCTTTGCGAGACTGTCGTTTCGAAACACGATGCCGGCTTTTATGCGCAGCAGCATTTTCAAGAATCTGCTGTTTGTGCTGATGATGGGTTTTTTCGCAGTTTCCATGTTTTCTGCGAAAGGCGATCTGGCGGCGTCGGCGATGGTGCTTCTGCGCATGGTGCTCGTCACTTCGATTATCGCAGCTGTCCTCGGCATCATATTTAAACCGCGAAGCTGGTGCAGTATCTGCCCGATGGGGCACCTTTCGGGCGCCATCGCCAGGCGGGGCCGAAAGGCGGCATAAGAATTCTGTTTTTACGTAAAGCCGCCAGAATGCATCCGCATACTGTTTGACATGCGGGGGGATACGGACTACAAAAGCCCGAACCCATCACCCCCGCAAGGAGCGACGCGATGAAAATCGTATCATGGAATGTGAACGGCATCAGAGCAGTTATGAAAAAGGAATTTGCGGCCTCGCTTAGGGCGCTAGCGCCTGATATAATCTGTCTGCAGGAGACCAAGGCGCAGGAGGATCAGGTGCGTGAGGCGCTTGCCCCCTTTGCCGATTGGAAACTGTTCGCCAATTCAGCGCAACGCAAGGGATATTCGGGAACGGCAATACTTACAAAAATCGCGCCGCTTGAGGTTCAAAGCGGAATCGGCATCGAAGAACATGACCTTGAGGGGCGCCTTATAGCGGCTGAGTTCGATGATTTTATTCTGGTTACCGTGTACACTCCCAATTCCGGAAGCGAGCTCGCGCGTCTGGACTATCGCGCCCAGTGGGACAGCGCTTTTCTCAAACACATGAAAATCATTGAAAAGAAGAAACCGCTATTGCTCTGCGGTGATTTTAATGTGGCGCACCAGGCTCTTGATCTCGCGCGTCCGAAAGAAAATTATAATAAAAGTGCAGGGTATATGCAAAGTGAGATTGACGGTATGCAGGCCTGCATTGACGCCGGTTTTGTCGATACTTTCAGATTGCTGCATCCCGATACGGTAAAATACAGCTGGTGGAGCTATCGTGCCGGCGCCCGTGAAAAAAATGTCGGGTGGAGAATCGACTATTTTCTCGCGAGCACCGCGATAAAGGACAAAATCACCTCAGCCGAAATACACAATGAAATCGAAGGTTCCGATCACTGTCCGGTATCGGTTGAGCTCGCATAGTTATGCTTTCCCCTGAAGTTTTGCAGGCGGCGCTGAATATGCTGACTTTTCCGGTGATTTTTCCGGGATATGATTGTACCTTTTTCGCAATGAGAAAAGCGGGCAGCGCTTCGAAGGGGGCTTCGGCGCTTCGTATCCCCCCCCTCTTTATTGAGCTGATTCGGGAGCAGAAGTATGAAAGAAAAGGAACAATATTGTCTGGTACTGAGCGGCGGCGGCGCAAAGGGCGTCTATCACATAGGGGCATGGCGTGCGCTCAGGAAGTGCGGCGTTAGAGTAAACGCCTTTATCGGCAATTCGATCGGAGCTCTTATTGCGGGTTTTCTCGCCCAGGGTAAAGAAAAGGTGCTCGACACGATTGTGCAGAATATCGGCATAGATTTTATTCTGGATCTGCCCGAAGAGCTGGTACACAACGGTGAGCTCTCACTGAACAAGGCTTCGTTTTCGACATTCAAAAAGTTTTATCAGACGACGATAGAAAGGGGAGGGCTGGACACCTCGCCCTTGCGTCGACTGATACTCGATAATCTTGATGACCGGGCAATCAGAAAGAAGGGAAACGATCTTGGTGTGGTTACCTACAATCTGAGCGACCGCAAGCCCCGGGAAGTTTTCATTGAAGAAATGGAGCCGGGAACGATTCCCGACTACCTGATGGCGAGCGCGGCTTTTCCCGGGTTTCAGAGTGCCGAAATTGCCGGAAAAAACTACATAGACGGCGGGGTCTACGACAACATTCCCTATTCAATGGCCAGACGCAGGGGTTACCGGCGCATAATCGTGATAGACATCTCGGGTATCGGTATGCGCCAGAAACTGCAGATCGAGGGAGGCTGCACCATTTACATTAAAAACTCCATCGACATGGGGGGGGTTCTTGACTTTAATAAGAAATTCATTAATGATTACTGCGAGCTGGGCTACCTTGACACGCTGAAGACCTTTGCCCGCCTTAAGGGAAACAGTTATTTTCTGCTGCCGAATGAACGCGCAGAAAAAAGTTTTGCGACACTGCTGGGCGAAAGGCGGGTGCGGCAGCGGATCATCGATCTCGCATCGCGATTGTATGGCAGAGTGCCCGCCACTTATCATGAATCTCTCAGATCGATTCTTCCCGAGCACTCGAAATTTCACACTGATTTGCTGCCGGTCTTCGCTGACAGTGCGGCAAGTGTATTGCGACTGGAGCGCATACGGCAGTGGAGCTATCAGGATTGTCTGAATGAAATCGAAAGGACACAGCGTGAGTTGCTGCATTCGGTAAAGAATTCAGATGACAACAGCCCGAAAAAAATAGAGGAAATTATTCGGCGTCGTCTCAGCGGCAAAGGTCCGGTTAATTCGCCGTACTACTACTATCTGATTATCGACACCTTTCTGTCGGGAAAGCTTCAGCAGCTGCTGGTTAAATCACTGTGTGAGGCCATTCCCGAATTGGCATGCGGCATTGTTATGATGCAGCTGCTCGTCGAGACACAGAAGGCGCTGCAATAGGGCGTCGCCGGTCGTTTGTTTGAAACAAGTATGCCGATGATTCGGTGCTGTGCGGTATTATAGTTGTAAGTAGCAACTATAATGGTTGACAAATACAACTATTGACACAAAATTGACTCATGAACATCAGCGGAACCGATAAACAAAAGTATCTTCGTTGTCTCAATGACATCGGCAAGCTTCTCTACAAGACCTCGTCGATTTTTCAGGCGATAGAGAAGGACTTTGTACGAAAACAGAACATTTCCACTTCACAGGCGATGATTCTTGTGCTGCTCGCAGAACGTCATGCGTCCGATACGAACATGAGTGATATCGTCGCTCATATGAATCTGGAAAAAAGCACCGTGACAAGACTGGTCGATTCGCTCGTTCGCAGAGAATTTGTCGTAAAAAGCACTAATGCCGAAGACAGAAGGGAAACGGTCGTTTCGCTGAGCGCGAAAGGCCGGACCTATGCCTCAGAACTGAAACAATCGAGAATGGATCACTATCGTGCGGTACTCGAACGGCTTCCCAAGGGAAGGGTCAGAGAGGTGATGAGCTCGTTCGAACTGCTCGTCGATGCTTTTGACGCCGTTGCGCGAAAGGACACCGGAGCTGCCTGAGGTTTGTGAATTCGCGTGTTTGATACCGGTAAGTGAAGCATTTGCTCTTGCCGGGGGATTTGTTCATGATAGTTGTATAATACAACATAAAAGGAGAAATATAAATGAGTGATCTTTTCTTTACAAACGGACAATTTTTGAATCACTTTAACAAAATCTCGCCTGAGAGAATTGTTGCGGCGACGCGTACCCCCTTTTTTCTGTATTCGGGAGAAACAATAGAGGATCGTTACCGTTATCTGCTCGACTGCATCGAGTGGGATGATACGCGCCTGTTTTATGCGATGAAATCGAATTACAACCCCGAAATTCTGAAACTGCTTCTGTGTGCCGGCAGCGGTATTGACGCGGTGAGCCCGGCCGAAGTTTTTCTCGCGCTTGAATGCGGTTTTTCCGCCGGGCGAATCATCTTTACCTCGAATAACGCCACCGATGAAGAAATAGCCGAGGTGGTGCAAAGCGGGGTTCTGATCAATATCGACTCGCTCTCGCGCCTTGAGAAGTTCGCGAAGAATTACAGCGGCGGCAGTGTGTGCCTGCGTTTCAATTCTGATGTTGTCGCGGGTGAACACAAGCACATCATGACGGGTGGGGATGAAACCAAGTTCGGAATTTTACGAAGCGATGCCGACAGGGCCGCCGATATTTGCAGGCGATCCGGATTGCGTGTCTGCGGAATTCACAACCACACCGGCAGCGGCATCGCCGATATCGGAAAATATATTGAAAGCATGGAAAATCTGCTCTCTGTGATCAACAAGGATCGCTTTCCCGATCTTGAATTTGTTGATTTTGGCGGCGGATTCAAAGCCCCCTATGCGCCCGATGAAAAAATTGTCGACTATACCGCCTTCGGCAAGGCTGCCGGAAACACTTTTGCGCAGTTCTGTTCGCGTTACGGAAGGAAACTGAGTCTTTATATTGAACCCGGTAAATATATAACTGCAGAAAGCGCTATTTTCGTCGTGCAGGTGAATACTCTTAAGGACAATCGCGGCCGTCAGATTGCGGGTGTCAACTCGGGCTTTCCCCATCTGATACGGCCGCTACTTTATCAGGCCTACCACCATATCGTAAACCTGTCGAATCCCGGGGGAAGGCCGGGAATTTACGATGTCTGCGGCAATATCTGCGAATCGGGTGACCGGTTTGCAGTACAACGTGAAATTGCCGAGATTCGTGAAGGCGATTATCTTGCAATCTTGAATGCGGGCGCCTACTGCTTTTCGATGGCATCCGTCTACAATCTGCGCCCGCTGCCGAGCGAAGTGTTTCTCTATAAAAATGAAATGCGAGTGCGTAAGGCCATGTCGAACCGGGAGCTTGCAATGAAGATTTATGAAGCATACAGTGATCAGGTTGATGCCGAACTGATCTGAAAACAGAATGATTCAGAATGATTCTGAACGATGGCAATGGACGCAAAGCCGGTAATTTTAAAGGATGTCTTTGTTATTTGAATCTAGCAGTTTGCTGTTAAGCAGCAAACTGCTAAGTGCTGACTGTTTTGTGTTTTCAGAAAAATCTCATTTTTTTTCAAACCTGACATACTGTTGTCAGAGGCATCGATTATACTATCTGGCAATGGACTGCTTGTGTAACCGGTCAAAAGATAGCTAATGCGTAATCGCAGACGCTGCGAGCTCATTTATCAGGTGTGCAGGCGGTCTGAAACAGGGGATACGTGTCCCCGGAAAAATGGAGATACAGATGCAAAAAATGCTAATTATTCTTGTTGTCGCGGTGGTGATAGTCGGCATGGCGCTTGTGTTGCTCGCCCCTTTCTTTCAGACAGTCGACGTGCGCCCCTACGAACGCCTGAAGGATCCGGCAATCAGAACCATACCCGTAACGAGGGTGATGCAGATCAGCTTTGAATTACCTTCGAGCGAATTAAGTAAAATGTACGGCGTGCTTTTTAAATGCTATTTTGCCACAAGGGGAACACCGAAAGGGAAGAAAATGCAGCCGCCGGCAACCCGTTATGTCAATACGATTGATTTTGAAATGGCGTCGAAGGATCGGGAACGGATGGTGAAGGAGGCTGTGTGGAAGGGCATGACCGGTATTCCCGTACCGGAGACTGTCAGCGAATTGAAACTGCCGAAGAATTGTTACGGAATGACAGTGGAGCTGAGCGACTGGCAATACGGTGAGACGGCCGAGATACTGCATGTCGGTCCCTATGAAAAAGAAGCCCCAACTGTGAAAAGATTGCTCGATTATATTGATGCACAGGGTTACGAGATTGCGGGTCTTCACGAAGAGGTTTATCTGAAAGGCCCGGGCAATCCCCTCGTGAAACCGGAGAATTATTACACGATTATCCGTTATCCGGTAAAGCCGAAAAAGTAAGGACCTGTTGCCCGGGGACAGGATAATGTCTGTTGTTTGCGCTTTCTGGATATTTCAATGCGTGCAGGGCTTTGTTGGGAGTATCCCCCAGCCGAGTCATAAAAAAAAGACCGCCATCAAGAGGCGGTCTTTTGCTTTGCGATTGTTTCTTATTTGCCATAAGGATCAATCGTGACGATTGTTCCGTCGCTGTTATAGCTGAGCTCTGTGTACATGACGCAGCGCTGATTATCGACTCCCTTCGAGAGTGAGGCATCGTGATAGAAAAGATACCACTTGTTCTGATACTCGACAATCGAGTGGTGAGTTGTCCATCCTTTGACCGGATTGAGAATTCTTCCCTTGTATGTGAAAGGCCCCTTGGGTGAATCACCGATGGCATACACGATGTAGTGGGTGGTTCCGGTGGAGTAGGACAGATAGTACTTGCCATTGTATTTGTGCATCCAGGGTCCCTCGAAATAACGACGATCCTCATCGGATGCTTTCAGAGGCTGTCCGGCTTCATCGACGATGCTGATCTGCTGCGGCGCTTCCCTGAATTGCAGCATGTCGTCATTCAGTTCCGCAACGCGGGGTCCGAGTGCGGGGTCGTTGCCCGCTGGATTCGGTGCGTCTGGTTTAAACGTGCCTGTCGTCCACTTTTCGAGCTGGCCGCCCCAGAGACCGCCGAAATACATATAAGCCCGTCCGTCATCATCAACCAGAACGGCCGGATCTATGCTGAAGCTGCCCTTGATGTAATCCGCCTCTGCTTTGAAAGGGCCTGCCGGGTTTTTACCTGTGGCCACTCCGATACGGAATATGCCGTCTTTGTCGCGTGCGGGAAAATACAGATAGTAGGTGCCGTTCTTGTACGCGGCATCGGGCGCCCACAATTGCTTTGAAGCCCAGGGAATGTCATTGAGATGGAGTGCGACTCCGTGATCGGTTGCCGGTGAATCAAAGCCGTCCATCGAAATGATGTGGTAATCTTCCATCATGTACTGGTCACCGTTATCATTTGAGGGGTAGATGATATCCGAATCGTGTGAAGGGTAAATATAGAGTTTTCCCTCATAGACATGCGCCGAAGGATCGGCGGTGTAGATGTTTTTTACTATCGGTTCTCTTTGTTTCGCTGCTTCACTCATGGTTTTGTATCCTTATTGTTTGTTTTAACGGAAAAGGAGGTGCTTGAAAAATGAATAGCGATCCTCGTTATTCTAACAACATTTTTTGCTTTTCACAACATATTTGATCTGCGGTGTACTTTTCAAGCCACTTTGCAATGTATAGTGTTTTTTTTGAAAATTCTTCAGCAATTTTTGCCTCCGATTTCGTATCCATTGTGTGAATTCCTGTTTTCGGAGTGGAAATTTGAAGAAATATATTGAAACAAGTATTTGTATCAGCCCGGAGAGGAAAAATCGGGTTGCGGCTGCGGCAAAAGTACTTCATGTTCGCGTCAGTGATGTTCTTGATGCTTTGATGAGAAAATCACGGATCGTTTTTTGTAGCAATCGTGCTGTTCTCTGGAAAGCGGTGAAATACCAGTTGTCTTTGTCCGCGTCTTATCGTATATGGCATGTCTCGCTTTTGCCTCTCTGCTATGAATTTGGTGTTTCTGAAAGGCTGTTCTTCAAGGTTTCTGTCAGTCTGATATACGCCGTGGCCATTGATGCTTTTCTTGATGATTTGGTAGAAAATGGATTGGACTCTATAACTTGTAATGAAGAGATTTCTACTAACTATTCTAAAGGGTTTTATGATATTACCTATTCAGGTGAACAGAAAACTGAAAAATGGACAATTTGTTGGAATAGGCGTATAAAAATAAAAAAGAAACGAAAGAAAAAAAGAAAATGAAAATAAAAAAAGAAAAACTGAATCATCCAGAGCTAAAAATATTCACTAATAAATCAGGGCTGTCAGCATGAGCTGCCAAAAAAGTGTTTTTCTTCGGGATAAGTGTGCAAAGAAGTTGTTCGTCACAATTTGTTTGCTGCTGACGACTTGCGGGCAGTTGCAAAATAGACAAATGCTGGTTACGAAGGATAAACGACGCTTTACAGTCAATCTGGCAGGTGAAATCCGAACCGGAGCACTGAAAATACCCCAGAAACGACAGCAACACTCTCCAATGATAATTGTTCTGCACGGCATGGGGGCGAGTGGAGAGGCTATGCGATCAAGAGGTTTTGATCTGGTAGCCGGCAAATGCGGCTATTTCATTGTCTATCCAGATGGGAAAAATGGCGGATGGAGTTCCTTGAATGACAATGCTTTTTTCGAAGTTATAATCAGGGAAATGTATGAACAGTATGCAATAGATCGAAACAAGGTATTTATGAGTGGTCACTCATTGGGGGCGATACAGTGTTACGAGAGTGCACTTTTGCTCGGAAAGAAGATTGCCGGGATAGCGGCTGTGTCAGGAACTATGTCCGCTGAAAGTGCACAACTGCTGTATACGATCAATCCTTCCAGAAAAGGGATCAATCCCACACCCGTTCCCGTAATGCATATCCATAGTCTAGATGACGATGTGATACCTTTTGAGGGTAAACATCTCTGGAACATCTATTCGGTCGACGAGACAATTGCCTTCTGGAAAAATATTAACGGTTGCACCGATGTATACAAATCATACCCCGCTACGATGGGAATTGAAGGTCGTATCTGGTGCGGAGCGGAAGCTGATTGTGTGTTGCTGTTGCGACAAAATGGAGGGCACGCCTGGCCGGCGACAGCAACGGAGAGTATCGTACGGTTTTTTGATACTGTAGCAAGCGGTAAAAACAGATTCAGTAAAACGTAGTTATGGGGGGATACATATCCTTTGCTTACAAATATAATATACAAACACAAATTAAGGCAATATCTTTCTGGTTGACATACGAAGCCATCCACACTAGCGTCCTTGAATCATAATAGTTGTGAGAGGATTTCATGCGTACGAATATATTTATCAGGGGCTTTCTAACCGGAATGTTTTTACAACTTGCTATCGGGCCGGTATTCGTATTCATTCTCAATATTGCCTTTCAACAAGGCCTGGTAAGCGGTCTCGTAGCCGTGATGGCGGTCACTCTTGTTGATTATCTGTATATCATTCTCGCCGTTGTTGGTGTAGGGCGTATGCTGGAATCTGAACGCATCAAAAAGCTGTTCGGCTTTGCGAGTTCGGCTGTACTTGTTCTTTTTGGTATTTTATTAATCAAGAAGGCATTTATTTTTGCGCACATCTCTTTAGGTTCTCAAAATACAACAACGCTGTTTGGCGCTTTCGCGGCTGCATTTTTTCTGACTATCTCCAGTCCTCTAACTATACTTTTCTGGACCGGTATATTCGCCAACAAAACAATCGAGTATTCATTGAACAGATCTGAGCTTGTTGTTTTCGGCCTTGCAGCCGGTGCAGCTACCTTCATCTTCCTGGGAACGGCGGTTGTGCTGCTTTCTTCGTTGACACTCATTGTTCCGGTGTCGGTATTTCGAGTTCTTAATGCTGTTGTTGGAACTGTTCTGATTTTTTTTGCACTCATGCGTATCATTCAGCTGTCAAAACCGAAGAAAGTTGAGGTGTGATTATCACATGTACTCTTGTAAAAGTAATCTCGACAGATCAGTTATTTTTACAATGGCTCCGTATATT
>JAEWVL010000361.1 GCA_023396665.1 Spirochaetota bacterium | reverse complement strand
GTTCAATCGGGGGTACTGCACTTCCACGCAAATACATCTTGACTTTATTATCGTCCCGGGTTAATTGGTCGATTGGTCAATTATATGAAAAGAGCTGTTCAAACACGTGATCCCGAACTGACAAAGAACCTTCTGCTCGATGCGAGCGAGAAACTGTTTCTTGAACACGGTTTCGGCAGGGTCTCGCTGAGTGATATCGCCGCAGAGTCGGGCGTCACAAAGAGTCTGATACATCACTATTACGGCACAAAACAGAATCTCTGGGCCGAAGTGAAGCGACGTCTTTTCGGCGAGTACTACCGGCAGCAGAAAGAGGACTTTGCGCAGATTCATGACAGGGGCGACCTGCTCGAAAGTTTCATCAGTCGGTATTTTGAGCATCTGGAAACGAATCCGAAATTTGTCAGAATGGTGCAGTGGATGTACCTCGAGCGCAACACCGATTCTGACCGGGTAAACAGGGAACTGATCACCACCGGAGTTCAAACTTTTCAGGCAGGCGTCAGCCAGGGCTTTTTGCGTGATGACGTGTCACCTCTTATCATGCAATTCATCACCCTTGCTCTGCCCCAGATATGGTTCATGGCAAAGGAAAGCTTTCTGGCCAATGTCAATGATGCCGGTACACCGCAGAATATTGACGAAATCTTTCTCGACTCGATGAAAAAAATTCTGTTGCGGGGCATTCGTAAGTAGCGCTCAGGCTTTGCCGCCGCGATTCTCACTGCGACGCAATTTCTGCAAAATGCGGGGGGATAGGAACAGTTCGTATCCCCCAGTAGAATAAAAGCGGTTTTTTTTGTATTATAATTGACCGGTCGACCAGTTAATTCATTAAGGAGTTTCTATGACAAAAACAATCAAATTGCTGCTTGTATGCATGCTGTGCCTTTACGGCGCCACCGCCCGGGCAGAGCCGCAGATGGACAAGAAACAGGCCGGATATCAGGGTATGATCGGAGCCGCCGTTCGCACAAGGCCGGTCACACCCGGATCAGACCGGCAGCTGATGGAGATTCTTCCGGTGTTTTCACATGAGTACGGATATCGCTCCTTTCGTCTGTTTATCGGAACACCCGAAGGCGCAGGAGCCGAACTCAGCGATAAACGATGGGGGCTATTCATTAAAAACGCGATCGACTTCGGCGAATCCCGAAGTCACAGCGAAAGAAACAAGGGGCGCTACCCGGCGGGCATCGGAAGAATCAATAATCCCTTTTTACTCTACAACGATCTCGGCATCGATACGGGTTTACACAAAGTCTTCGTGCGCAGTTCGTATCATCCAGCAACGGTCACCTGGAAAGGCTCGCAAAGCGCCGATTACCATGGCCTCAGGGCCGAGGCTCACATTGAAAGCTCGCTGTTTCTTCGGGGACGGTTCTTTGTTCAAAACGACCTGTTCGTTTCACTGATGGATACCAACTACGCGAATACCTATTTCGCAACGAAATCAGACACCGACGGCACCGTGGACTATAAACCATCAGCGGAGCTTTATCGCATAAGTGCGGAACAGCAGTTTCTGTTTTTTGTCCTGCCGTCGATAGCGATCGGATGCTCGGTAAACGAAAGCCTTCTTCTGAACAGCGCGGCCGACTCACCCGTATGTAAAGATCCGCTTCAATTGAGCGCAAGTCTTATGGCAGTATATAAATTTTAAGGAGAAACTAACACATGAAAAAATGTACAGCAATCATCGTTCTGGCGTTTTGCCTGTGCGCGTTCGCCGGATGCACGCACAAAACCAAAATCGCACACGGACGTCTGTTTCACGATGACACCTTCAACTTTGAGGCGCTGCGCGCGCTTCACTACGCCCCCACAGAAGGCGCCGACATCAACGAAGTGCTCGACACCGTCGCCGAAATACGCGAAAACGACTTCGACTCGTGGACCGACGAATGGACAAAGCGGGCACTGATGACCGAAGCGCGCGGCGACAGGGCGCACGACGATCTTTCGAAAGCGCGATGCTATGCACGCGCTTCTAATTATTACCGCACGGCGGAATTTTTTATCGATCACAGCGATCCGCGAAAAGCCGAACTCGGCCGCAAATCAAAGCAGCTTTTTTACAGATATCTCGATTTGCGAAAAATCGCATATGAGCGCATGGAAATACCCTGGCGGGGCAAGAGTCTTTCTGCGAATTACTACAGAAGCGCCGGTGCCAACAGAAACAACAGGCTCATCGTCGGTCTGTGCGGTTTCGATTCGATTCAGGAAGAACTCTATTTTATCTATGTGTGCGAGGCGCTCGAGCGCGGTTATGATGTGCTGACCTATGACGGGCCGGGTCAGGGCAGCTCGATTCGCGACAAGGGCATCGTGTTCACCCGCGACTGGGAAAAACCGAACGCCGCGGTGATAGACCACCTGATTGCCCACAAGGGGGCTCCCGCGACGATAATTCTCTTAGGCAACAGCTTCGGTAGCCTCCTTGCAACCCGCGCGGCGGCGGCCGACAGCCGTATCGACGCACTCATCTGTTTCGACGTGTTTTACGATTACGGCGATGTCGCACTGTGGGATTTTCCTCAATCGACACGAACGATGATCGACGAATATCCCGGCAAAAAGATACCCTGGATTTCTCAAAAAATTTCATCATTTATCATGCACAAAGACCCGAAGATACGCTGGGCGCTCAGCCATGCGAAGTGGGTAATGGGACTTGAAAGCGAGATGGATGTTCTTAAAGAATACACCCGTTACACGATCAAGGATATAGCGCACAAGGTCAACTGTGATGTCCTTCTCATGAGCTGCGCCGAAGATCATCTGATACTCGCGCCGCTTGCCGGGATGTGCAAGAACTCACTGGTGAACGCACGGTCGCTCACTCACATTCATTATACACGCGACAGCGACGGCTATCTGCACTGCCGCGTCGGCGCGCTCAATTCGCTCTACGAGACAATGTTTCCCTGGATGGATTCACTCAGATAGCTCAGGTCATCGTTGTCAGGTCAAAACGCAAGGCGGTATCGTGAACAGCTGTACCGTCTTGCGTGGTATTTAGCCAGCTAAGCATGCAGCGCAGGATACCATGCCGCAAACGGATATAAACATCCTTATTCAATGACAATCTCAACGTTGTGATCCCGTCTGTCATCAACAAGCGGCACAGATGCCGTTTCCTGCCGCACGCCATCAAGAATTACACTGATCGTTGCTCCCGGCTTATTATGATTGAACACACAATGGTACACTGTTTCACGATAGCGATAATGTATTTTGTAATATTTCCATTCCGCCGAGACACAGGGTTTAAACGAGAGTGTATCCACCTTTAACTGCAAACCCAGTACAGACTCGATAATGAGCCGGTACATCAGGGAAGCCGAACCGGTATACCATGTCCAGCCGCCGCGCCCGCTATGGGCTTGCGATCCGTAAATGTCGGCGGCCATTACATAAGGTTCCACAAGGTATCGCACTATTTTCTCTTCGGTAGACCCGTGATTGACAGGATTGATCATTGAAACCAGATTATCAACCTTCCGGGCGTCGCCCAGTTTTGCAAAAGCCATGACGGCCCATATTGCCGCATGTGTGTACTGTCCGCCGTTCTCCCTGATGCCGGGAACATAGCCTTTGATGTATCCAGGTTCAATAGATGCTTTGTCAAATGGCGGATGAAGAAGTCTGATAAGCCCCTTGTCACGATCGACTAGTTCCCGCTCCAGAGAGTGCAATGCCTTCTTCGTCCGTTCCGGTGATCCCGCAGCGGACAAAACCGACCAGCTCTGCGCGATTGAATCTATTTTGCACTCTTCGTTTTGTGAGGAGCCGATAGTTCCGCCGTCATCGCAAAAGGCCCGCAGATACCATTCCCCATCCCAGGCCTCGGATTCGATTTTTTGCCGAAGCTGCTTCGCCTGTTCTTTGCATAAGTCATAAAACGCTTCATCTCCGCGCATTTTCGCCAGCACTCCGAAACGCCTGAGAACATCGTAGAGAAAAAACCCCAGCCAGACACTTTCCCCCCGGCCTTTGGCGCCCACCAGGTTCATACCGTCATTCCAGTCCCCTCCGCCCATAAGCGGAAGTCCATGCCTCCCGAAGCGCAGAGCATGAAGAATAGCCCGTTTGCAGTGTTCGTAGAGAGTCGCCTTTTCGTGCATCACGGACGGAAGATCATATAACGAATCCTCACCCTGCTCGAGCAATCGACTTTGCAGAAAACAGACGCTTTCATCGAGAACTCCTTTGTCACCGATCCTTGACACGTAATCGCTGGTTACAAAGGGTAACCACAAGTAGTCATCGGAAATATTTGTACGCACTCCTCTGCCGGCCGGCGGATGCCACCAGTGCTGGACATCGCCCTCGGAAAACTGATGCGATGCGCACAGCAGAAGATGTTCACGGACCAGGCGCGGTTCGGTATGAATCAAAGCCATGACGTCCTGGAGCTGATCACGAAAACCGAAAGCTCCTCCTGACTGATAATACCCGCTGCGTCCCCACAAACGTGCGGCCATTGTCTGATAAACAAGCCAGCCATTTGCAATCATGTTAAGAGCCTTGTCCGGGGTTTCTATGTTGATTGCACCCAGTGTATGGCTCCAGTAATTCCATACTCTATCTCGCGCCGCATACGCGGCCTGTGACCCCTGAAATCGCGAAATCAGCTCACGCGCTTCTTCGAGATCATGACCGGCTCCGAGAAAAAAGACAATATCCTTCTCCTGTCCGGGTTCCAGATCAACATAGATCTGAAGTATAGCTGCCGGATCCAATCCGACACCCACACTGCCGGACAATTTGACCCGGTGAAGTGCCGCCGGATCGCTCATCGAACCGTTTCGCCCCAAAAACTCCGTCCTGTCGCCTGAAACACTGCGACGCGCTTCGTTAGACTGAAAAAACACCACCCTGCCGGCGAATTCGGTGTTATAAGGATTACTGGCCAGAATCGCTCCTGTTTTTGAATCGATACCGGTACGGATGTGCATCTGATTTTTTTGCCGACTCTCTCCCAGAACCAATTCAAGAAAACCCGTGACTGAAAGCTGCCGCGTAGTATTTGAATCATTACGCAGTTTCAACATCCAGAACTTGACAGGCGATTCGGTATCAACATATATCCATAACTCGGATTTAAGAAAATCCTGTTTGTATTCAAAAACAGAATATCCGAAACCCTGTCGATTGAGATAGTCCGCAACTCCCGGGGCCGGCCCGGGTGCGGCCGACCAGAAATCTCCCGTTTTTTCATCACGGATATAAAACGCCTCTCCGCTTTGATCGCTTACAGGGTCGTTATACCAGGGAGTCACCCTGTATTCGTGTGCGTTTTCAAACCAGGTATATCCACCCCCCGCAGAGATAACCGTTCCAAAGCGTTTATTTGCCACAACATTTACCCAGGGCATGGGTGTCGGTTTCTTATGCTTTATCTGGATGATATACTCTCTGCCGTCCTGCGTAAAACCTCCCCACCCGTTAAAGAACAGCAGATTGGTCTGCGGAAAAGATTCAGTTAACGGAAGTTCCCGATCACCGCCCCGCAGCGCGATGATTCTGGGAATCGCGGCATCGCTCACCGGCGCACGCTGAATCTGTTCACTCAGTGTTCCGCCTGTATCAAACAAAACTATTCGCGCGGCTGCCTGCATCAGGATACGATCATCCTCAGGCATTTGATCGGGATGCGGAAGAAAGATGCCTCCTTTTCGGTCGAACAACAGGGCTTCCGGACTTGCGGCGATAATGGCGAGAATCTCATCACGAAACATTTGCCGGTACCCTGATGTTTCTTCATTCCAGATAACAAGATCGACCGACAGACCCTTCAATCGCCAGTACGCGTGCGCTTTCAGAAGTTTGGCCGCCAAAGCTATTCTGGAGGGATCTGCGATACGCAATAACACAATGGGCAAATCACCCGAAATACCGTAGGCCCAAAGATTCGATTGCCCCCGCACATTTTTATGAATCACAGTGGAGCTTGCCCTGCGGTATTTACTTCCAAAAAGAATCGAGCCTGCAAGCCGACCATAGAGTTGCGCATCTGCTTCTGTAATGTTGAGCTGTTGCAGGGCCATTTTTCCGCGAATGACCGCCATATCAAAAACACGGTCAGCAAGCTGATGATCCTGATACTTTTCGATAAGGGCGATCGCTTCCTGCCTGCTGTTTGCCATACCGGTAATAAAACCGACAGTTACGCTGCTCCATGCGGGGATGCTGACCCGGCAGCGAATCGCGGCAACTGGATCCAAAACCGATCCTTCGCTATTCCCGAGCGGTCCTGTCATTTCCATAGCGGCGGGATTTTTGCCAGTTAAACTTCTGCCGATAAAGGACAGGCGATCGGTTTCGTGGGAAATTTCGTCGGTCGAAAACGGTTTTGCCACAAGCAGATGAAACATCCATGGCGCATTTTCTTCTGGCGAGCGCGGACGACGTGTTGAAAGTATTGCGTGATACCCTGGCAGGATTTCAGTCTGCACAAAAAGATTGGAAAATGCCGTATGGGCACTATCCGCCGCAGGGGAGGTCAGCACGGTCTCGGAGTAACTTGTCAGCTCGAGTGTCCGGATTGTTCCGCTGAAATCTCTCAGAGTAATACGGCGGTTTTCGATATCATCCTCTGAGGAAACGGCGATTTCCGTATAGGTTTCAATCCCCTCATCCCGGCGTCTGAACTCAGCGCGTGCCTGCGAGAATATTGCTTCGTATTTTACCGGCTGGCAACATGTCGGCTGAAAAGCCGTTGACCAGTATTTCCCGTTTGTCACATCTTTTACATAAAAAAACGAACCATAATTGTCCCTTGTCACATCTTCATTCCATCGGGTAACACTCATGTCGTTCCATCGGCTGTAGCCCCCTCCCGCGTTGGTGAGCATAACATGGTAACGCCCATTTGACAAAAGGTGAACCTCGGGAACAGCCGTCTGGACTGATGTGAATACGCGCAGAAGATCATTCTCCAGAAAGGAATCAGGCACCCTTAAAAGTGCCGATGGCTTAAAATCAACAGGAGCTGTTGCCGGCACCTTTTCCCGCAACAGAAGAGTTGTGGCCTGAATCAGGGGGTCCGACTCAAATCTTCGCACCATTATATTGTTCATAAATAAATTTACTGTCGAGATAAAACTCATACCGAGGTGATGTGACATGAACGACCTGATAACAGCCGGGCCGTGGTCATAAGCGCTGCGTGTTGGAGTAAAGTCAATTGCTTCAAACAATCCGTATCTGCCCTCATAACCATCCACAGACATTCGCTGTAAATTCCTGCAGGCCTCTTCCGGTTTTACCATCAAAGCAAGCATGGTGGCATAGGGTGAAATAACAAGATCGGCCGCAAGGCCGCGTTTGAATCCAAGACCGGGCACCCCGAATGAACGATACTGATAGTTCAGGTTTGCGTCAGTACTGTTCTCGCCCGACTCCGAAATACCCCAGGGCACTCCGCGTTCCCGACCGTATTCTATTTGCCAATCGACAATGGCTTTGCATGTCTGCCCCAAAAGAGTGTCATCAAAGCCGGGCATAATGAGTTGCGGCATAAGGTATTCAAACATCGATCCGCCCCATGACAGAAGAATGGTTTTACCCTTATGGATGGTTATGAGACGGCCCAATGCGAACCAGTGTTCAACAGGCAACTGTCCACGGGCGATCCCGATGAAACTGCACAGACGGGCTTCGGATGCGAGAAGGTCATAGTAATTCTGATCACAGCGCCGATTTGTCACATCGTAACCGATGGACAGCAATTTGCGTGATTGATCATAGAGAAACGCATAATCCTGTTCGGCGAAATGCCGACACTGCTCAGCCAGCATATCCAGCAGTTCCATACGCGTCCTGACACGGTGAGCGGCCTGTCTCAAATGTTTTTCAATCGAATCCGACTGATCCGGCTTGCCATCGTGAAACATGGGGGATGAAATACTATTTTGTAGCATAAATGAATATTGCTCAAGTGTTACTATACTGTCTGTATTAGCCAGTTTTTCAACAACCTGTTTGCCTGCGGCATCAGGCAAACCAATCTCAAGCCACGGCATAAGGAATTGCAGGTCTTCAGTCTGAGAAACACACTGGTTCTCAATCGCTTCAAGCCACCATGATATCCCGGGTGTAATATCCTGCCGTGTCAGATCACGAATAGTCCGGATATCAGTTAACAGAGTATGTATAGTATCATAAGTCGCCTTCAAACCCTGTGCTTTGCTCTCAAGACCCCTTAGTGTATCCTCGAAAACACCTATACGCTTTACTAACCCGGTATCTGCGTTCAGGCGCACTTTTGGAACATTGCCGGTATAGTCCAGATGTTCTCTCAAGGCACAGACAGTATGACGTAATCCACGATAAAAACTTAAGCGGAAAACAGGCTGATTCCTGATATCCATAAGACCCGATCTGAGAGTAAGAAGATATCCGGCAAGATTACCGCTGTCTACCGTCGAGATATATTGAGGATCAAGCGGCTGAAGCGTTCCGGTGTCATACCAGTTCAGAAAATGACCGTGAAAACGGGTCAACAACTCCATGCTTTTGAATGATTTACGCGTTCTGTCAATGAGCTGCCCCATACAGAGATACCCGAGATCATAGGCTCCGAGATTTGACAGAAGTGACAAACCGATATTTGTCGGTGAGGTTCGGTGTGCGACAGCTTCAAGTGGCTCTTCCTGATAATTATCCGCCGGAAGCCAGTTGTCGTCAGGACCGGCAAAAGTCTCGAAGTATCGCCATGTTTTCCTTGCGAGCGCGCCCAGGTAGTCAAATTGCTTAAGCGATAACCGCGAAGGACGCACAGCCACCGGCCTACTTACAAACCAGGCCACAACAGGTGACAATGTCCAAAGCACCAGCAGCGGTTCGAACTTCAGGCGGCCAGCATAATAAAGCACACCGGCCATAATAATCGACAGAACAGGGGCAATGCCCATCATTCTAAAATAAGAAAGCAGGTTATTGCTGTTTTTTATACTGCCTCTTTTATGCGTGACCCATTCAAGAAGATGACGACGAGAAATATTCACACGCCAGAAGGTACTTAGAATTGCGCCCAGGTTGTCCATCGCTTCGTAGGGCAGGGTTACAACGGCGAACAACAATCTGCAAATCTGAATGCCTATGAATCCGGCTACCATGCGCACGTGAAGCCCGAGAGGAAAGCGGGCGGGACACAGAAAGGCTTTATGAATGAACCCGGGCACAAGCGGAATCAGAAGCATGACACTGACAAGAAAAACACCTGACCAGGATGATGTAAAACAAAGCCATCCCGTCATTATGAGTGTCAGGTATACAATCGCAGTCAGACTTCGTCTCAAATTATCAAAGATTTTCCATTTCGACAGAAATGAAACAGGATTGGGAACCGATTTGCGTTTGTATCCCGGAACCCGTAGTCCCATCCAACATGCGATCTGCCAATCGCCCCTGACCCAGCGATGACGCCGTTTGCGCTCATCCCTGTACTGTCCCGGAAACTCATCGACAAGCAGAATTCCACTGACCAATCCGGATCTGGCATAGGCTCCTTCAAGAAGATCATGGCTGAGAATGCGATTTTCAGGCAAACGATCGGCAATGGCCATCGTAAAAGACGCAACATCATAGATTCCTTTTCCTATATAGGAGCCCTCATGAAACAGATCCTGATAGATATCCGATACGGCCTGCGTATACGGGTCTATTCCCGAGTCACATCCGAAAATATAGGCATACCAGGATGTCTTTTCAGCGGGCAGGCTGGATACCACACGCGGCTGCAGAATTGAGTACCCTTCAACAACCCGCTTTCTGGCACTGTCGTATACAGGTCTATTAAGGAGGTGTGCCATGGTTTCAATCAGATGTCTCACACTTTCACGCGGCATATCGGTATCGGTGTCAAGGGTGATGACATATCTGATGTTCGATACATGCGACCGGTCACCTTCGACAAGAATCCCGGCATCAGTTGTACCTGTCAGAAAACTGTTGAGCGCCTCTAGTTTACCCCTTTTCCGTTCGTACCCCATCCAGCACTTCTCGGCTTTGTTCCATTTTCTTTGACGGTGAAAGAAAAGAAAAGGCCTGCATCCGCTTGATTCATACCGGTCGTTCAGACTTCTGATTCCGCTTATGGTCAGCGCCATAAATTTCTCATCGTCCGGAGTTGTTTCTGTTTTCGCATCAGTAAAATCCGAAAGAATGCTGAAAAAAATATTTTCTCCGTGATTGGAGTGATAACTCACTTCCAGCTTGTTTATGAGCTCTTCTATCTCACCTTCGGAGGAAAGCATGGCCGGTACGGTAATAAGCGTACTTGCTTCAGGAGGAACGCCCTGTGAATAATCCATTTTCGGCAGTATTTTCGGTGAAACAACAACGGTGACCAGCCAGTTCACCAGAGCGATGGCCGCTTGGCTGAACCCCATACACACGAGAAACCCGAATAAGCGGAAAATCCGTAAATCAGAATGACCGAATTGACGTATTGCAACGATGCTAAAAAGTGCGGTGAGAACCGCGATAGAACTCAGATAGAACGGCAAAGGTGCTTTCATCCCGACACGCCCCGGAATCTCCCATACAGACCTGTTCATTCGATATGAACGCTCGAGGAATTTCAGACCGCGATCAATAAGATAATAACCCACATGTGATGTTCTGCTCCCGACGGCATTCTCATGTGCCAGAGCGATGGCCTTTGCGGCCACATCGTGTTCGGGAATATTGCCTTTCTTTGCAATTTTTTCGATGACATGACGGTACATGTCGCGTGTCGCAAAATCCATATTCTGATACACACACGCAGGATCGTTCCGGAGAATCCCTTCAACGCGGCTCATGGCCTCAACGAACTGTTTCCAGTTGACCGAGGTCATGATGCGAAGACTTGTAATACTGTTTCTTATGGAAACATGATTGATCGCCTGCTGTTGACTGTCCAGAGCGATCTGCCTCTCCAGAGTCAAACCCTGTTCCATGAGCCTTTGTTCGATCCAGGTCAGTGCGAATGTTGCTGTGGAATTCTGGTTCTGTATCTTCTGGGTCAACTGAGCGACAAAACTGCAGCTCAGGGGGATGTCGGCACGGGCCATATCCGCAAGCTCGAGAATGGTGTTTCCTGGATTATTCTCTGCAGTATGAAGTATACGATCCGCCCAATAATCAGCTTTTGCGCGATCACGACGATCCACAGCTATACGCGTGGCTATGCTTTGCAGATTCTCGATCAGAGCCAAACGCAGCATGATCGGAACCGCCCAAAGCTCTCCCAGTTTCAAGGTTGTCACTCGTTGATATGAATTGATGATTATCCGAAGATTCTCTTCATCGATACGGCCATCAACATGCGATATCAAATCACTAATTATCGCATACACACGGGGAAATCCGTTTGAATGAAACGCCCGCAACTGCGGCAGCTCCATACTGTAAGCCCTGGGAAAATGCTGGCGGGCGAGTCCGATCTGCTCTTCAATCAGGTAGAAATTGTCAATAAGCCACGTGCCTGCGGGCGAAATGGAGTGTTGAGCCAATTCTCCCCTGGTGAGCTCTTCATTTGTCTGTATAAGCACCTGTTCATTTTTTGTCAATCTGGGAAGCAGCATATCCCGGCCACGACGACGCTCCAACTGGTGACGTCGGGCCATCTGTTCGCCATGTCTGTCAAGCTGGTCACAGTTGTAAAGTTCACTCAAGAGCGGATATGCACGGTTCGGTTCGACAGGTATAATCGGTACTGCAATGCGCTTATCAAGAAATACGGATCCTATCGGCAAAAGCACTCTTCTATTCAGCCACGAGATTATACCAATTTTCATTATTACCAGCTCTTTGTTCGATTTTAGAATCAGGGAATTCCTGCGAGTTCTCTTGCGGGCGTTCTCTAAAAATTTCTTGCGTCATCGCATAAGCAGAAGATCAAGGCGGCAAAATACAGCCATGTACCAAATACCTGCGGGAATTATCCGGAAAACCGGCATTTGATATTCAAAGAAATAAAGTCATTCCCGATCATGGCAGAAGAATGATGACACTCCGGAAACAACCGGCAATTACGGGTTCAGAAGTGTCATGGCGAAGCAAAAAGGGGGGATACCAGAGTGCGAAATCATCGTTTGATTTTATTGACAATAAACACCAGAAGAACAGCTCCCAGAGTAGCGCAAATAACAGATCCGGCAATTCCATAAAACTGTATTCCGATAATGGAAAAGATAAACCCGCCTAAAACCGATCCGATTACTCCGATAATGATATTACCGACTAAACCGAACCTGCTACCTTTATAAATCTTACCCGCCAACCAACCCGCCAAAGCGCCGATTGCAAAGAACAACAACATCTGAATTGAATTCATCTTATCTCCTTATGGGCACCTTACCAATATAATACAAATTGTGATAAATACAAGCCTAAAGAACGCTTAGTTTGAAACGATCACAAAAAGTATCTCTTTTAGCCATACCGGCAATATTGCATATGCCGCCCTCATTGAAAAAAGCGATGCGGTCGTTTTTTCCGGATTCATTTCTTCTATTCCAGTTTCTATTCAGTCTCGCAGCGAACATATCTGTTTCAAATTGCATTTCCTTTACTATTTGCGATTGCAAACACCAACGACCTGCCCCATAACAACACTAATG
>JAEWVL010000223.1 GCA_023396665.1 Spirochaetota bacterium | reverse complement strand
CCCAGGGCAAGATTTTTCGTAAATTTCTGTTCCTTATAATTTAAATTGTCTCGTCGAATATCATTTTCCGGCAATAGCTCAAATCTCTCCCTGCTCATCCTGCCGGTCAATAATCCCGACCCAAGCGGAGAGTAATTCAGGACACCAATACCGTTTTGAGCACAATATGGCATTATCTGCTTACTTGCATCCGGAGTAACGATCGAATACGGAATCTGGTTTGAACTAACAGGAGCTATCTCACTTATCATTTTCATCTGTTCTACAGAAAAATTGGAAACACCGGCATAACGTATTTTTCCCTCTCTTTTAAGCTCGTTGATAGTATACCAACCCTCCATGTTCTGTTCATCGGTATACGGCCAGTGTATTTGATACAGATCAATACAATCTATACCCAGACGGGTCAGTGATCCTTCGATTTGTATACGCAATGATTCAGCTGACAGGTTTTGTGAGACTTTGTTTTCCTCATCCCATACGATACCGCATTTTGTAAAGATTAGCGGTTTTTCTTTCATTCCCCGAATTGCCTTTCCAACGATCTGTTCTGAATGCCCTCCTCCATACGTAACCGCAGTATCAATCCAGTTTACACCCTCATCAAGGGCAGCGTGAATTGTTTTAAGCGATTCGCTGTCATCCTGCTCCCCCCAACCATAGATCCATTCACCACCGCCGATGGCCCATGCCCCGAAACCGATTCTCGAAATACTCATATCCGTATTTCCCAAACATTGATATTTCATGAATGTCCTCATTTATTAAAGATTTGCGTTACTTGTGTTATAGAACACGTGTACTATTTTTTGTCAAATGAATTTTTGTATGACTTGTACGACTTGTACGACTTGCGTAATTTCGTTACTTATAAGGAGAAATGTTTTTTCGGTGTCTTTACTTGCTGTTGATCGTCTTCTGACTGTAGAAACTTTCCGCCCACGTATCCAGAATCCAGAGCTGAACACAAGTCGTGAAATATGAGGTCGTTTGAAACCCAATACCAAACTTTCGCTGGTCTTGTAATTAGTTTTACACGCTTAATGAGGTCGTAGACGAAAAAGAGCTTTGCATGAGCCCCGAAAACCAAGATGTTTTTGCGGTTTTCGCAGGCCCGTTTCAAAGCAATCTGATATCAATGCAACAGCAGTTTAATCATCTTCAGATACAAGTCCTTATAGGGGGCGTAGCGCATCGGCAGATCAATCAGTGTCGATCGTTTCATGACGGGTTTTTTATGCGAAAAGGTATCGAATGAGTAGCGGCCATGGTATCCCCCCATACCGCTTTCTCCGACACCGCCGAAGGGAGTCTCCGGATTTGTTATCTGAACAACCACATCGTTAATACACACGCCGCCGGCACTCGTCTGTCCCAGTATGCGATTAATGTTCGTATTCGATTGAGAAAAGATATACAGCTGCAATGGTTTTTCCCGTTCATTCACGATTTTTATCGCATCATCAAGCGAATCGCAGGGCAGCAGCGGAAGAACTGGACCGAATATCTCCTCCTGCATGATCGGTGATTTCAGCGGAGGTGATACGACAAGGGTCGGTGCGACATAGCGGCTCGCGCGATCATTTTCACCCCCCATGACAATCTTGCCGTTTTTCAAAAAGGAAACAACTTTATCAAAATGACTTTGCGATATGAGCCGGGGATATTCCGGATTGGATCTGACATCTTCACCGAAGAGCGAAACGACCGCTTTCCTGTACTCTTCAATAAAATCTCCCATAATCGATCTGTCGACGAGAACATAATCGGGGGCTACACAGGTCTGACCGCAATTCAGCAGCTTTCCCCATGCAATCCTTTTAGCCGCCAGGGGGATATCTATTCCCCTGTCCACAAAGACCGGGCTTTTTCCGCCAAGTTCGAGCGTAACCGGAGTCAGATGTTCTGCAGCTTTCGAAAGAACCATTTTGCCGAGAGTCTTGCCTCCGGTAAAGAAAATGTAATCGTAGCGCAGCTCAAGAAGCTGCGCGATCACATCCCTTCCCCCTTCATATACGCATACATAGTTGTCTTCAAAACAGTCCGAAAGTATCTTATGAACAAGCGCACCGGTATTTGAGGCCGCATTACCGGTCTTTACCATCACACAGTTTCCCGCGGCTATTGCGCCTATAAGCGGCATCATCAGAAGTTGAAGCGGATAATTCCAGGGAGCCAGAACAAGGGTAAGTCCGTAGGGTTCATTCATGATGTACGAAGAGGCGGGGAACTGGTGTAAAGGGGAACTGACCCTTTTCTTACGGGCCCATCCGGAAAGTTTCTTAATTGCAGTGTGCACCTCATGCAGGCCCATGCCGGTTTCTGTCGCATAACTTTCAAATGCAGACTTTCCAAGATCGGCATGCAACGCCGCAGCTATCAGTTTTTCGTTTTTCTTTAGTGACGCGTAGAGCTTTTTTAATGAAGCTTTTCTGAAAGAGAGCGGCCTGGTCGCCCCCGTATCGTAGAACTCACGCATTTTGGCATGCACCAGGGCACAGTTCTGTTTTTTTGCGGATATTTTCTGCTTTTCAGCTTTTTTTACGGTATTGTTTTTCGTTTTATGTACAGTTTTGGTTTTCGGTTTCAAACCCGATGTTTTTTTTTCCATTTGCTTACTCCAATATCGAACGAAGCGAGCTTAGCTGCAGAATGTTGCTGATATTTTCGGGAACATTTATCAGTTTCAGCGTTTTACCCCGCTCGGCCTGCTGGCGGTTAAGAGTAATAAAAAGCCCGATTCCGGTCGAATCGAGATAACTTGAGTGTTCAAGGTTTATTTCAATGTTTTTGTTCTTTTCCGGAAGAACCATGAGACGCTCTTTGAGATCTTTCATAGCCAACATGCCTATCTCACCGGAAAAAGAGACCTCTATTCGATCACCAAGCTCATTAACGGATATTTCCATGAAACACCTCAGTTGATTTGTATGTTATAGACCCGCCATTAATCGCGGGTACAGCCAGAAACAAAGTGAAGCAATCACCACTTTTGTGGGTCACTATTTGTATCACGGAAAAGATCATTTTGTCAATCGTGAACTTATAAAAAATGAATATTATCTGAAAATTGACACAACAAAGCAGCGCTTTCCAGCATTCGCCGGAAAGTATTCACCATTGGCAAAAAGGCGGCACATATCAGGCGCTTATCCCCGCTCGTCAACGAACATGCCTGTCATTTCGTGAATTCGCTCAAGCAGACGCACCATCTCCTTTGAGGGAATTTGACGAACAACCTCATTGTTATCGGGATCGACAACCCTCATAATGACGCGATTAACCTTGTCATCATAGGAAAAAGACACACGACTGTCGACCTTCATCGCGGCACTGTTCAGTATCTGCAAAACATCACCGATTTCTTTCTCAGAGGCCTCCCTGCCTCTTACGTCTTCATTCGCTGTGCGGATATGCAATTCACCTCTGTGAGTATCCTGGGGGCGATAACTCGTGTTGATCTCGTGTATTGTCGAGGTAAACATTGTATTGATATCCATAAACGACCTCCTGTTACAGATGAGGGTTTTCAGATGAAAACCTGCTCATTATTGCCTTACGGTAAAAAAAAATTGCTTCTTCGGTTCTCCCAAACCGAAGAAGCGGGTGCATCTGCCGCACTGCAGGGCATTCACCCAATACAATACCCTTATTTCAAAAGATTCAGTACAAGTTCAGGTTTTTGATTCGCCTGAGCCAACATCGCAGTACCGCTTTGAACAAGGATCTTGCTCTTTGTGAACTCAACCATTTCCACTGCCATATCCGCGTCCCGTATACGGGCATCGGCTGCAAGCATATTCTCGTACGACAGGTTCAGTGATTTTACCGTGTTTTCCATTCGATTATAATAGGCTCCCAACTCGGCACGCTGCCTGTTGAGAATGTCAAGAGCCTGATCGATTGACCCGATCATATCATTCGCCGATCCAACCGTGGATATGTTTTTCTTCGTATCCCCGTTGTAGAGTTGCAGGGCACGCGAACTCATCGTTCGTATGTACGCCTGTATTCTCTGGTTCGTATTGGGGCCGATATGGAAAAACATGCTTCCATTCGCACTGTCACGGGCAAATACACCCGTTAACATGCGCATCCGGTTAAATTCAGCAGTCTGAGAAAGCCGGTCAATTTCATCTATAAGCGAGGAAACCTCGACCTGAATCTGCTGTCTGTCGTCGTTCGAATAAATGCCGTTCGCCGACTGAACCGCCAATGTTCTGATACGCTGCAGCATATCATTGATCTGCTGCAGTGACCCTTCAGCGACTTGAATGAAAGAGATGCCGTTCTGTGCATTTCTTTCAGCCTGGGAAAGCCCGTTTATCTGGGTCCGCATCTTTTCGGACACAGCAAGCCCTGAAGCATCGTCGCCGGACCTGTTGATCTGCTGTCCGGAAGCAAGCCGTTCAATTGACTTGTCCATCTGGTTCGTCATCAATTGCAGCTGCCTGTTCGCGAAAATGGCGCTCATGTTGTGGTTAATTCTCATGTAATCCCTCCCTTGTGGTAGTGAAGACAGCCCATTTTTACTTTTTGTAAGCTGTCTGATTTTTCATCACCGGCATCATGCCAGTGCGGCCCGAAAACGGACGAAGGTTTTCTCCTTATACTGTTGCCGAAAATTGCCCAAAATTTTTGACAACATTGAACGCCTTACTCCGGCGCTCAACAGTGCCCTCCCGACACTGTTGAGCGCCGGAGCAGCAATTCTGACAGCAGTATGTCATTACCACAATATGGAAAGAAACACCGCACGGAGCGGACTAACAGACATTACTCCGCGCGGTGTGTTGTATACATGAAAATCAAGAGTTTTCAAAGAACCACTGATTGTCTTACCCCAACAATCGTAATACAGTTTGTGGCTGCAAATTAGCCTGAGCCAGCATAGAAGTACCGCTCTGCACCAGAACCTGATTCTTGGTAAAATCGACAAGGACTTCTGCCATATCAGCATCCCTGATGCGCGACTCAGCTGCCTGTGTGTTTTCAAAAGCGGTCATGAGTCCTTTAGCAGTCATCTCAAGCCTGTTGTAATAGGCACCGAGATCCGCACGCTGTTTTGAAAGCGTTTGCAATGCTGAATCAAGTACTCCCAATGCCGAGTTCGCCCCGCCGGGTGAAGACAGAGAAAGGGTTATCGCGCCGGTACCGTCTCTCATTTTGAAAGACTGAGCTGTCATCGTACCGATATACACCCTTTTACGCTGATCCTGGTTGGCACCCATGTGAAACCACATGCTTGCCTGAGCGTTCACTTTAGAGAATTCACCAGTCAGAATTTTAAACCGGTTAAACTCTGCCTGTGATGCTATTCGATCGACTTCGTCTATGAGAGCCGAAACTTCGACCTGAATAAGCTGACGGTCTTCAGCGCGGTAGATACCGTTCGCAGACTGAATTGCGAGCACCCTAATAC
>JAEWVL010000472.1 GCA_023396665.1 Spirochaetota bacterium | reverse complement strand
CCTCTAATCTGGCAAATTCCAGCATGGACAATCTATCGCGTTCGGCTTTTTCACGGGCTTCATAGATGTCGCGCATACGCTCGTCAGCGGTAAACTTTTTGAACTCTTCATGTGCTTTTTTAAATATTGCGTTATCGTTTAACAGGGTAGTCATAATTTCGTTTTCCTCCCCCTCATTAATAAAATAAAGTGTCCACTTTTCAATTTCAGAACCCGGCAATACTTTATTGAGTTTCGGCAGTTCAATAAAGTGTAAAACCAGATGATCGGTCAAAATTTTGCCTGGATCATCCTTCTCGGTTAAAATATAGCAGCTATGAAAGCGTTCGTCACGTTCAATCAGCACAAAATTCAAAACCGAGATGCAATTGACCGGTCGCAATGTAGAATACAACTGCGACTCTTTCAGCTGCGAAGAGTACATTCGGGCCCAGTAATACAGCGAGCGGTGGGCAAATGTCGCGTTGCCGTATCCCTGCACTTCGATATTGATATGACGGCCGCTTTTGTCAGTTGCCTTAATGTCAAGAATAGAGAACTTGTCGTCGATAAACTCTTTCAGATTAAAAGGGTTGTTTATCTCAACAGACGCAACTGAATCAAACCCCGAATCGGTAAAGACCGCATTGATGAAAGACAGAAGCAGCGGCTTCGTCTCTTCGCGGCCAAAGAGGAACTTGACCACCATATCCGAATATGCTTTGATCGTTTCCATTGCTGAATTATTACAGGAAATAAAAATTTGTCAAGTGAAGAAATGTTCCATCAAGCTATCCTTTTCCCCTTTTCTTTAGGCAATAATAATGTACGATTCGATGAAAAATAAGGATCGAACCGCGGAACCGCACCTGATTAAAGCTGCTTGACAAAAAAAAACCGTACAAACAGCCTACTTTTGCGGTATACAATTCATACGGAGCCTCCAAATTCAATGTCCGAATGTGCAATCAGGGTCGAGAATCTGTCAAAAATCTACCGGCTCTACAAATCACCGAAAGATCGCCTGAAAGAGGCCCTGCATCCGCTGCGCAAAAAATACCATAACGATTTTTATGCGTTACATGATATCAATTTTGAGGTGCAAAAGGGTGAATCTGTCGGCATCATCGGCCAGAACGGTTCCGGTAAGTCGACGCTTCTGAAAATAATCACCGGGGTGCTAACCCCTTCTTCCGGAAACGTAACGGTGAAGGGCCGGGTTTCGGCTCTGCTCGAACTCGGCGCCGGTTTCAATCCCGAGCTGACCGGCCTTGAGAATGTCTACTTTAACGGCGCGATCATCGGTTTCAGTAAACAGGAGATGGATGCGAAGATCGATGATATTCTCTCGTTTGCCGATATCGGCGAGTTTGTGCACCAGCCGGTAAAGACCTATTCGAGCGGTATGTTCGTCAGGCTCGCCTTTGCGGTGGCGACGCAGGTCGATCCCGATATCCTCATCGTCGACGAGGCGCTCAGTGTCGGTGATGTCGCTTTTCAGGCGAAGTGTTTTAACCGTTTTCAGGAGTTCAGGGAGGCGGGTAAGACGATACTGTTCGTCACCCATTCGGTGGATCTTATCATCAAGCACTGTCCGCGGGCGGCGTTTCTGCATCATGGGAAACTGCTGAAGTACGGCAATTCAAAAGATACGGTAGAGCATTTTCGCGAGAAAATCGTTAAGACAAAACCCGATCGTGAAATTGCATCGGCATATAGCGATATTGCCGATACAAAAAAAACAATGAAAGACAGGCTTCCCGTTCATGATAATCCCATCACCTACGGGTCTCTCGAGGCCGAGATCGTTGATTTCGGTGTTATCAATCAGGACAATAAGCTGACGACCCAGTTGTATAACGGAGAGGACTTTTCGATTGCAATACATGTGCGTTTTCACAGCGATATAGAAAATCCCATCGTTGCTTTTACGATAAAAAGTCCGGACGGACTCGAGCTGACCGGAACCAATTCCGCCAATCTGAACGAGAAATTCGGCCTGGTGAGAAAGGGCGAAAACCTGAAAGTGATCTTCACCCAGAAGATGGTTCTCAATTCAGGTCGCTACCTTCTCTCGCTCGGTTGTACAAAATTTGACAGCGACAACCTGAAGATTTATCACCGCCTGTACGATGTTGTCGCCATCGATGTTGTTGCGACAGAAATTGCTACGGGTATCGCTTTTTCAAGCGCGAGAGCGGAAGTGGAGAGGAAGAACGAATGGCAAAACTGAACCTTGATTACTACGGAGGTGAAGACCTCTACAGCGACGGAGATGTCGAGGACCAAATTCTTGACATCGTCAGAAATAACGAAGATTATTCTGAAATACTCGCCGCAACCGACAACTGGGCGATATTCTATCACCTCACTCCCGTTCGTGAAAACCTTCTCGAATGGTACGATTTTGATCCTGCGGCAAATCTGCTCGAAATCGGCGGTGGCTGCGGCGCCCTCAGCGGCCTGTTTGCCCGTAAGCTAAAAGAGGTGAAAGTCGTCGAGCTTTCCAAACGCCGTGCCGAGATTCTTTACAGTAGACACCGCTCGTGCGGCAATCTCGAGGTTTTTGCCGGTAATCTGAACGATATGAGCTTTGCAGAGAAGTTTTCGTATGTGACGCTCATCGGCGTTCTGGAGTATGCGGGAAAATTCACCGAAGGCCCCGAACCCTTTAAGACTTTTCTCGGGAAAGTGCGGTCCTACCTGAAGCCGGGCGGCAGACTGCTGCTTGCTATCGAAAACAAATTCGGCCTCAAATACTGGGCCGGTGCCCGCGAAGACCATACCGGCAGAATCTTTGACGGCATCGAGGGCTACCCCAATGACAAGTCCGTGCAGACCTTCGGCCGTGTCGAGCTCGAGAAGCTTCTTTTATCGGCCGGTTTTTCATCATGCGTTTTTTATTACCCCATGCCCGACTACAAATTGCCGAAAGTGATTTATTCTGACGAGTACCTGCCGAAAGAGGATGATTATTTTGACGTTTCGTCACCGAATTATGATAGTGACAGGGTTCTTGTATTTAATGAAAAAAAAGCTTTTAAGGCAGTAATAGGAAATGACAGTTTTCCGACATTTTCCAATTCCTTTCTGGTTGAGGCTTTATTATGAAAACTGTATTTGCTAAGTATAACAGAAATAGAAGACCTCAATTTCAAATAGCAACAAAAATAATCAAAGATAATGCAGGGACTTTGTACGCTGTAAAAGAACCATTGTGTGCAGAAGCGAAACAGCATGTCCTTTCTTTGCTCGGCAATTATGAGTTGCTTAAGACCAATTTAGGGGTTGAGCTGGTTTCACCTTCCCGAAAAGACGCCGCGGTTTGGTTTGAAATGGCGAAAGGAGTATCTTTTGAAAGTATTTTAGTGTCGGCTTTGAGAAGTGGTGATGAGAATACTTTTTTAAAGAATCTGTCTTTATTTGATGAGTATGTTGATTCTTTTGTGACGAAACGAAATGTCTGCTTTACACCAAGTGCTGATTTTACACGAATCTTTGGTGAATGGAATATCGATGATAATCAGGATATATTGTCTGTCGCCAATGTTGATCTGATTTTCAGTAATATTTTTGTTGAGGGTACTCATTTCAATCTTATCGATTACGAATGGGTTTTTGATTTTGAGATCCCCAAAGATTACATCATCTGGCGATCCTTGTATAACTTCAGGAATAGTCATGAATTTTCATTTCAGAATTTGAAAACCGATTATTTTCGAAACCATCTTCATTTTCTCAACATGGAGGCCAATTTTTCGGATTATGTACATGGGGATTATGTGTCAAGTGATCGATTGCTGAAGAAGTGTTATTATGTTGATTACAACAAAACACTTGGTCAGGACGTTTTTTTCTCCTCATTGTATTATGAGTCTGAAAGCGGTTTTTCTGAAAATCATAAGGTGTCGTCACAGCTGGTGTTTTCTGATAACAAATTTAACGTAACTTTCAATTTTGGTATAATTCAGAAGATTGAAAAGATTCGGTTTGATCCGATAGAAGGCAAATTTGTTTTGTTGAAAATAGACAAAATAGAAATAAGTGATTCTATTCAGACAGTCTTGTTAAGAGTGTCTGATATCAGACAAAATGTCAAAGCAAATGGCAGCATGAAAAAAGATGGCAGTATTCTGTACCATACTTTTGACCCGCAGTTTATTTTTCAATATCATGGTTTTGTTAAGTCGGTCGTCTTTTCCGGTGAATTGGAGTTTTTAGATGTAGAATCAATTATTCAAAAACAAAATAAAGATTTGAATGAAATAAGGCAAAGCAGGTTTCTCAGAAGAGTATGGAAATTTACAAAAATAAAGGGAATTTCATTTTTGTTAAGATATACTTTTGATGTTATAGATGCCTTTTTATGCGGATGTTATAAGTTCTTTCGAAGATTGATTAAAAAAGCTATAGCACCGAAGCGATATCAATATGTTAACCGATACACAAGCAAAAACATATTAAAAAGTGTTGAAGGGGAGATAAGGCGATTTAATAAAAAGCCTCTTATATCCATCGTTGTTCCCGTATATAATGTTGAACCCAAATGGATTAAAAAAGCTATTGAGTCAATTGAGGGACAGTTATATTCAAATTGGGAGCTATGCATCGCCGATGATTGTTCGACAAAAAAAGAGACTGTGGATTATCTTAAATCGATCACTAATCCAAAAATTAAAATTTTGTTTTTGAATAAAAACATGCATATATCCGGTTCATCTAACAAGGCCGCCTCTCTTGCGAAGGGTGATTACATCGCTTTGCTTGATCATGATGATGAATTGACTATGGATGCACTTTATGAGGTAGTGAAAGTTATTAATTGTGAAAATCCCGATATTATCTATTCTGATGAGGATCTGATTTCACCGGACGATAAAAATCTATATCACCACTTTAAGCCTGATTATTCGCCTGACATGCTGCTTTCTGAAAATTATATGTGTCACTTGACTGTTTTTAGAAGAAGTTTGTTTGATAAGGTAGGGGGCTTCAGGGTCGGCTTTGAAGGGGCTCAGGATCACGATCTCTTTTTGCGATTGGTGGAAGTTGCTGACAAGGTGGTACATGTTCCCAAAGTTCTATACCACTGGAGAGCGATACCGGGTTCGACAGCGGCGAGTTATAATTCAAAGAATTATGCCTGGGATAATGAGGTTAAAGCAATTCGTGATACTCTTGGACGACGAATGATTTCAGGTGATGTCATTAAGGGCAAAACGAATGGTACATGTGTTGTTCGTAGAAATCTGTCGGCTCATCCAAAGGTTTCAGTCGTCATGCTGATTACCAGTGAAAATAACAGTATTACAATTAAATGCATACAGCAACTTCTCGGTATTACAACATATGGCGATTATGAAATTATTTTGGCAACGGCTAATTCGAAGCGGGAAGAGAGCATAGGAGCGATTGCGGAAGATTATTCTTCCGAACATGACATAAAGATCGTTTGTTTGAAGAATGCGGGCGCTGCAGTTGTACTGAATGCCGCTGCTTCTGAATCGAAAGGGGATTATTTGTTTTTTACGACAGATACAATTCTGGAATTCAGTGAGAACTGGATCCAGCATCTGCTGGAACAAGCTCAAAGAGAAGAAATCGGAGTTGTTGGCGGAAAGGTTTATAATGAGAGAGATCGAATAACTGATGCCGGATTAATTGTTGGCATGAGTGGTCTCGTGTCCAGTGTGCATTTTAACTGTAAAAAAAGTTATCAGGGTTATGCAAATCGGCTTAACATTATAAATAACGTTAGTGCGGTATCTGCTACCTGTTTGATGGTTGGTAGGGAAAAATTTATGTCAGTAAACGGATTTAATCAAACGGATTACTGTAACAGTTTATATGACGTTGATCTGTGCTTGCGGCTGCGCAAAAAGGGTTTGCTAAATGTGTATACTCCTCTTTGTGAGATGAAAATTTCTTCCGTCTCCAGAACTGTGAACAGGATTAACCGTAAAAAGGAAATACAAATATTCAAGATGACATATCGTGAAATTTTCAGGATGGGAGATCCCTATTACAATCGGAATCTGACAACAAAATATAATGATTTTAGAGTCAAATGATATTTCAATTGATATAATGAATCGATGTTGAACTGTGGAGATATGAATGAAAAAAAGAATTCTGTTTGCTATACTTCGAATTTCAGCAATTGCAAGTGTTCTCGCAATGATATGGATTCTTGTTTTTCCTCCCGTACAGACACGTGATATATCGACAATAAAAAATGAACCGGTTTATCCTATGGATAAAATGGATAAAGAAACGCTTATTGAGCAACATTTTATTTGTCCGGTTTCTGAAATGAAGAAAATTAAAATACGGTTTTCAACCTATCTCGTAAAGAACACACAAGGTAGTATAATCGTTTCCATATTTGATAATGAATCTAATATGTTGTTATCGGAAGTTAAAGAGCTCTCGCAAATTGAAGACAATATGTTTGTGACCTTTGTTCTGCCTGATCGCAGTTTGGGAATCAAAAAGACAAGTAATGAGTATGTAGTAAAAATAGCTTTTAACGAGTACTTTGAAGGCAACTCGTTGACGATGTGGCATTGCAAGACGACAAAAAAAATGATTTCGTACCAACGTGACGGCATAGATACGGGAAAATCAATGCAAATTATGGTGGAAGTTAAAGAAAAGAATCGAAAAGCAGTATGGCTGCCATTGCTTTTTTTTGTGATCTCTCTTTCTGTTCTTGCACTTCGAGATACTGAGGTAAAAACAAGAAATGTCGAGTAAAGTACTGATTAGAAATAATATTCTTTTTATTATACTCCTTGGCTTGTGCATTCCGCTGGCTTGGCTCATTGGATTTCTATATACTAATGCAAATCTCTTGTTCAATATGACCGCAATGGGCGTTCAGGAAATAGCATCAGACAAAATTGTCTATCAGGGTTTCGAAGAACATAACGGCAAAATGGTTTCATGTGTCGAGAATCCTTCTATTATCATAAGTCTTGATCGGCAATATGTAGGAAAGCTGCAATTTTCATATGAGAGTGCTACTAATTTCAGATGGACTATACTGTCTAAGCAATACAATATTTATGGAAAAAAAGATGATTTCAAGTTAGAAGGTCATTCAAACGCCAAGATCAATGTTTTTTCGAAAAAAATTGATAATCAGTCCACTTGGTTCAAGATTGAATTTGATGAAGTGCCGATTACAGTGTATGAATTGAAAATCGATAACACATTTGAAATCGTTAACAGAATGGGAATATTTCTTTCTGTTTTGTTTATTGTCCTGTTTGTAATGATCTACAAACATGATTTCTTTTATAACAAACTGGAACGGGTGTTTGTTGTATTTGCTCTATCTGTCGGTTTACTTTTCAATCTTTTATATCCGCAAACAACCGGTATTTCATGGGACGATCAGTTTCATTTTATGTATGTTATGGTGTTATCTCAGGGGCAAGACGTACAACACACTGAAGCCGCTCGTTTTTGTTTTGACCCTCAGAAAAATGGATTTTTATATTTTAGTACGAACGAAGAAATTGCGGCGCTATATAAGTATCTTAATACTAATAACAAGTCAGAAATAGAAACGACAGAAAATCAATTTCAATTTTATCATTCCTGGAAATACTCCTATTTGCCGGTCGCGTATTTTGTCAAATTGTGCAGGGCGATACAGCTTCCCTTTGTTCTCACCTTTTTCCTGGGTAAAGTGTTAAGTTTGATTTTATATACACTTATAGTATATTTTGCAATAAAACTGACTCCTGTATGCCGTGAGCTGATGTTTGTGATAGCGCTTCTGCCATTATCAATCTTTTTGGCTTCCAATTATTCATATGATTCGCCTATTATCGCTCTCGTTTTGCTGGCTTTTTCGTTTTACTTGAGAGAGCTTTGCTCCGATACCAGGGGAAATCTTTCACTTAATATGCTTGGTTTCATATTGGCGATGACATGTGCGTCATTTACAAAAGCGATTTATGCTCCGCTTGTACTGCTTCCGCTTGCTTTACCGGCGTATAAATTTCCGGGTCAAAAAAATGAGTATCTGTTCAAAACAGGTATCATAATGATTTGTTTAATTCTATTGTCCACTTTCGTACTGCCTGCCGTCTCAAATGAAATGATCGGTGATCCGAGAGGCGGAGAAACAAGTGTCAGCAAACAGCTATCGCTCATTTTGCATCATCCGTTTGCCTATTTAAGTGTCTTGTCAAAGTGTGCAGGTAGAAGATATTTGGATATGTTCATGGGTAGGCATTGTTTTGTTTTTGCATATATTGGTTCTGTTAAGAATTACAATATTTATTATTTGCTCATAGCGTTACTTTTATTATCCAATTATATAAGTAAGGAAAAATGGCTGGTTTTGTTCACAGTTAATATGCGATTATACGTGTTGTTTTTGATTACAGGCGTTTTCGTTTTGATCTGGACAGCTTTATATTTATCGTTTACTCCCGTCGGGTCGATAGGTATTTCAGGTGTTCAACCGCGGTATTTTATTCCTCTGTTGTTACCTTTGGTGATGTGTATGCAAACAAATAAAATTCAGGTTTTGTTTTCAGAAAAAACGAACTACCTGGTTTTGACCTGTGGTATGGG
>JAEWVL010000434.1 GCA_023396665.1 Spirochaetota bacterium | reverse complement strand
ATGTGACAGTGATTGATGACTACGGTCATCATCCCACTGAGATTCGTGCGACACTGGCCGCACTCAAATCGCTGAACAAAAGAATTGTCACCGTGTTTCAGCCGCATCGCTATACCCGAACGCAATTGTTATGGGAAGATTTCGGAAAAGCTTTTTCGGATACTGATCTTCTGGTACTCGCGGGCATATATCCCGCGGGTGAGGCGCCAATTGAGGGCGTTAGCGCGCAATTGATCGCCGATGTGTACGATAAACACTCTGATAACAAGTGCCTCGTTGTTCCCAATTTCGAGGACATACCCGAATGCGTGACGAACGTAATCAAACCGGGAGATGTCGTATTGACGTTGGGAGCGGGAGATATTTACAAAGCCGGGCCGAAGATTCTTGAATGTTTAAAAAAATAGCCGGAAAACTGATAATTGCGCTCGCAATAGCGGTCTTTGTACCCGCAGCAGCTTCGACCTTGCGCTTGAAATCGCTTGTTTTCAAGGGACTCGACAAGATATCCCGCTTCGAAATTGCAGAAAAGAGCGGTTTCGTATCAAAGGACGATTTTATAATCATAGACAGGGGGCGGCTTGAAGATGTTTTGCGAGCCGAACCGATGATCGAATCCTATAAAATTATCATAAAAAACCAGACAATGACGATTATAATAAAGGAGAGAGAATCGTCGTATTACGTCTATGTCACCGGGAACAGAGGCAGTCTCATCGGATTGATAGATCAGCATTATAATCTGATATCGGTAAACCGGATTCCGCGATACGCCGATCCCCTCATTATTCTGAATAACAGTGATGTGGACGGCAGGACGCTCACGTCTTCGGTGCGAAAAAGGATAGAGACGTTTTTTGCCGGGGCGGAAAAGCTGTCGGTGAAACGTCAGTTGAAACAGGTTGACATGAGGGATAAAAGCACGGTAAGGGTTACCCTCAATGGCCGTCCGACTGTCTTTGTTATGGGTGAAACCCGTGAACAACTTGACAGACTGGAATACCTTTGCGGATACTTTGACAGCATAGGGTACTATCCTCCGATTATAGATATTAGCGGAGACAGGGCGATCCTTCGCTGAAAAAAAGGTAGAGTTATGGATACAATTGTCGTGGGACTCGACATCGGCACCACAAAGACCTGTGCGGTCGCCGGTTATCTGAACGATAACGGCAGGGTTGAGATCGCCGGAGTGGGTATTGCTCCCTCTCGCGGGATGAAAAACGGTGTCATAATAAATATAGACAACACAAAAGAATCGATAACCAAGGCTGTGGAGGATTGTGAACTCATGGCCGGCTGCGAAATTGCAAGCGCGATCGTCGCCCTCTCCGGCAGCCATGTGAAAGGCGAGAATTCACGCGGAGTGGTGGCCGTTTCGGGAAGAAATCGCACCATTTCGACGAACGAAATTCGCAGAGTCATCGAGGCTGCGCAGGCAATCGTAATCCCCGCCGACCGTGAAATCGTTCATGTACTCTCCCGTGAATTTTCCGTTGATGATCAGCTTGGTATCAAGGATCCCATCGGTATGACCGGCGTGCGTCTTGAGGCCGAGGTTCATATTGTCACCGCTTCCGCTTCAAGTCTGCAGAATCTGATCAAGAGCGTCAACGCATCAACCCTTCAGGTTTCCGATATAGTCTATTCGGCCCTTGCCGCCTCCGAAGCGGTACTTTCCACCGATGAGAAAGAACTCGGTGTCGCTCTCGTGGATATCGGCGGAGGCACGACCGATATCCTCGTGTTCATGGACGGCGGGGTCGCTTATTCATCCGTTCTTCCGATCGGCGGCCGTCACGTTACCAACGACCTGTCCATCGGATTATCAACTCCTGTTGAATCTGCCGAGGTTCTGAAGAAAAAATACGGCTGTGCTGTTATAGATCTGGTCGACGCCGCCGAAACGATAGAGGTTCCTTCAGTGGGAGACCGCGCGCCGCGCAGGGTTTTTCGGCAGGAGATGGCCCGAATCATCGAGCCGCGTATGTTCGAAATTATGGAACTCGTAGACCGTGAGCTTGAGAAAAGCGGCAAGAAAAACGTACTTGCTGCGGGTATCGTATTGACCGGCGGTTGTGCTGCCATGGACGGAGCTGTTGAGGCGGCGGAGCGCGTCTTCCGGCTGCCGGTTCGTATCGGCATTCCCAAAGATATAGGCGGCATGACGGATATCGTATCGACACCGCAGTTCACCAATGCCGTCGGTCTCGTGAAATACGGCATTAAGACAGCGCAATTTTCAGGAAAGCGCACACAACGCAAGGCTTCGGGACCCGGTTTGGGTGAAAAGCTTAAACGCTGGTTTGAGGAATACCTCTGAATTCCCGGCTTCCAGGTCCGTGTCATCCGCTTTCTTAACGATCCCCGCTATTTTTTCCGTTTCATGCTGACAGCTCATCCAGTATTACAAAGGTCATTTCCGCACTTTTTGTTTTTTTGCTGGTATAAATCCGTTTTATATGTCATACTGCAATGGCGGGGTCGGTCATGAAAAAACACAGCGGCGTAGTCAAGATGATTTGTTATTTCAGCACGTATGAAAAGTGGGAGCATACGCTTAAAAACTACTGCCGGCTTTTCAAAAAAAATTATGCCGTCTATCCGAACATCATGCTTGCATGCGGGCAGACCTATTGGTCGATTGATTCAGCGAGAAACGGTCAGACGGATCTTATGGATGACATCTTCGGCTCCGAGTGTTTTGAGCTCTACGACGACGAGGAAGATTCGCTCGAAGAGGAGATTCTCGAACAGGGCGATGCGGCTTCACTGCGCGGGTATGAGACAAAAAACTACTCGATTACATTCTGTCTGGACGAGTCGATCTCGCCGAAAAGTTTTCTGCTTGTTTACGATGAGAGCCCAACATTCGACAGCGACGCATCCGGGGGAAAAGCTGTCTCCGGTGAGGGCTCAGCCGGTATCGGCAGGGGATATATCAGAGTGCGGTGAGCCGATGCACTATAAAGAAGTAAAAGGCATTCTGTCCGCAAAAAACGGCATGAACATCTATCGCGGGTGTCAGCACGGCTGCATCTATTGCGATTCCAGAAGCAGCTGTTACCAGATACATCACGATTTCGAGGATATCGAGGTAAAGTCCAACGCTATTGAGTTGCTCGATGATGCGCTGCGGCGCAAGAGAAACAAGTGTGTCATCGCCACGGGCTCAATGAGTGATCCCTATATTCCTCTGGAAAAGGATCTTCGATATACGCGTCGTGCGCTTGAGGTGATAGACCGTCGCGGATTCGGTCTTGCTATTCTTACCAAGTCTGATCTCGTTATGCGGGATATGGATCTTCTCAAATCGATCAACACGAAGGCGAAATGTACCGTACAGATGACGCTGACCACTGCTGACGAGGCGCTCTGCCGCATTCTTGAACCCGGTGTTTGCGGCACGCATCGGCGATTCGAGGTGCTCGAGCGCATGCGCGACGAGGGTATCGCTACCGTTGTCTGGCTCGGCCCGATACTGCCTTATATAAATGATACCGAGGAAAATGTTGCACAGCTTATGGATTACTGTCTCAGAGCGGGTGTCAAGGGGCTTGTCTTCTTCGGCATCGGAATGACGCTTCGCGAGGGGAACAGGGAATATTTTTACACAATGCTCGATCGCCATTTTCCCGGATTAAAACAGCGATATCAGCAGCGTTATGGCAAGGCCTATCAGATTCCGAGCGACAATTCGCCGCATCTTTCAAAACTGGTCCGATCGCTGTGTGCCGGGCACTCCGTCATGTGCGAGCCGGAGCAAGTGTTTTCATGGATGCATGCCTTTGTGGATAAGACCGCTGAAAAGCAGGGCGAACTTTTTTGACGCTCTGGTTTCAGCGGGGATTGTGCAGTTAGCGGACGGGCATGATTTCGCTCGTCCCGACCCTTGAGCTCAGCGACGCGCCTGGTTTTTGATGACGTAGCTGTACGAGGATATATAGGCGTGACCCTGATTTACACTGCTTGTGCGCATCTTATAACGGCTGCTTACTGCTTTGTTATCGCTGCTGATGGCGTAGGACCAGCTGTTGCCCTCACTGACGGGAAAATATCCTCCGCCGTTTTCGCGCACTTCATAATT
>JAEWVL010000226.1 GCA_023396665.1 Spirochaetota bacterium | reverse complement strand
CCATAAAGCTCCCCCGCTGTTTTCATCTCTGTTTTCACATCGTGCGCATCATTATTCAAATTCGCTGAAACGTTTCATCATGCTGCGATAGCGAAAACGCGCCATCTCATTCATCGCCTTTACCTCGTCTTCGCTACCCGTGAACTCGCAGCGCAGGCAGTAATACTCTTTTTTATCGCTGTCGTAAAACATATCAATGTCAATCTCGCGCATAAAACACGAGGGACAGCGGTAATTCAGTTTCCCTTTTCCAGCTTGAGCCATGTCGTGAACACCTCCCTGTCAGAAACTTTTTTGCGCAATTCCAGCGTGAACATCGGTGAAAAAGCATAGCCTTCCCTGATAAAGCCTTCGAGCCCCTGGTCCTCACTCACTAACGATACCCTGGTATCGATCGCTCCGACAAACGCCTCCGCGGCATTTGCGCCGCACAGCCCCTCTTCACGGCAACGGTATTCGTACACAATACGCTTCTCGGCACCGGCGGCACGAAGCGTCAGTTCGATACCGTTCATATTCTCGGGATACTCGGTCGTACCGTAGCAGGCAACCATATACTCTCTGATCTCTATTTGCGCACTTGCATCGCTCATTTCAAAAATACGCCGTTCAGTTTTTATCTGTGCGCTGTCTTCGGGAAAAACAATGACACTCTGCACGAGAAGGCTTAGTGTTCTGAACCTGATTTCCACCGGCTCCAGTGTCAACACACGATTGCCGCCTTCACGGGAAAAACGCGCTTTCGTACGGCAAAGGCAAAGGTCGATTTCCTCTCCCATGTGGCGAAGCTTCGCGCTTCTGATCGTGCCTTCGCCGGCATAGTGGGTGAAATAACCCGCCCTGTACTTCTCCTGAATCAGAAAGGGATACGAGGCATCATGAACGTTTCCGGTGCCGATGCCGACGGGTCGTTCAAGCTTCGCGATGTAGGGACGCAGATCAACGATCGCGCCCCCCTGATCCATATTCACACAGGCGCGCATATGTGGATCACAGTACCAGAATAACTGCTTGTCAGAACCGTAGAGAATATCCTTCCATAAAGCGCATTCAGGTGTCGTATAACGTTTTGTCCTGCGGTAATGATCGGCAAACTGAGCCATCGTCATGCAGCGAAGATCGCCACCGGCCTGAAGTTTACCGTAATATGCCATACAGTCCTCGTAGCTTTTTACGAGAAGCTCATAGGGGGCCTCCCAGCGGCCCATCCTGTTCATCCAGCCCGGCCCGACAAAGACCATGTTGTAGGCATAGCCATCGTTAAAACGTGAGAGCGAGCGGTATTGGTCGATAAGATTGTACAGGTAGGGATACTCTCCGTCACGATAAATCATGCCCCGCAGTACATTCTGCGGATGCGTACCGAAATTTGAGCCGTTCCCGTCATAACAGGCGAGCAGATCGCGCGAAAGATGGGGGATAGCGACAATGCCGGCATCCTCATCTGCGTTCGCAGCCGGAGCGTGCGTGTTCTGTTTCGAAGGTATCCAGGGATTCCACGGTCCGCCGTCGAGAAAGGTATACCACGAGTTATTGCATGTGTGGTAGGCCTTCGGCCCTTCCTCCCAGCAGGTGGCAACCGCACATTTTACCGAGGGATACCCGGACTTGATATAATTGATCAGGGCCGCATCCATATAATATGAACCGGTCGATTCGGGATAGAAACCGAAACACTCCCTGAATTTGCCGAAAACATCGTCGACAATCGACTTCTTATCCTCCAATGAAAACATCCAGATGCAGAAATCTTTCGTATTGTATTTGCGGCGAAACTCCTTGCAGGGTAGCCCCAGCAGAGTAAGCGCTATTTCGTCGCCATAGCGCTCATGATGCGATTTCACCAATTCGACAGCCTCATCGTTAAAAAGACTCGCATAGGTCATCTGAATGGTGGTACGCAATCCGTTTTTGTGCGCGATATCCTGCTGCAACCTGAATATGTCGAGTGATTCACTCAAAAGCGCTTCGCGGCCGATATCCTCCTGTTTACCGTGACCGGTGACTTTTTCCGCATACTCCGGAACCATCTCGGGTCGGTGCAATATGTTGAGTATGAATTCGTTCATTGTGTCACCTCTTTTGCGGGGGGATACAGCTCCCTGCAATCGTTCTTTAGAACCAGATACGACGCTTCACAGCCATATCATTGGCCATATTGTCAACACGTGTTATCTACACGCGTTGACAATATGGCCAAAAAAAATGGATTCGTGATCCAGTTCAATATACGCCCTAATCTCATGTCTGCTTGATGCTATCGGATGAACGCTCCTTGTCAAGCAAAAACAGCAACAATACTTCGAATTCAAAAGAAATAGAAGTGAAAAAATTCACAGCAACAACAATAAAATTTCTTGCTTCATTATGAGCCTTCTTTTTAAGGTTGCCCCATAGACGGCGTTCACCATTGTTGCAGCAACGGTGTTTCGAGTAAAGTATCTATGCCGCAATAAAACGGCACCCGCCGCATTCTACCAGGAGGATTCTCTGTATGATAAAAACAGTAAAAGACATCGATCTTAAAGGAAAACGCGTTATCATGCGCGTCGATTTCAACGTTCCGATGAAGGACGGTGTTGTTCAGGACGACACCCGCATCATGGCCGCTCTTCCGACTATCAATCACATTCTTGAGCAAAACGTCGCATCGCTTGTTCTTATGAGCCATCTCGGCGACCCCGAGAAAGACGCAAAAAAAGCGCAGGAGAAGGCGGAAAAAGACGGCAAGACCTTCGACAAGGAGAAATTCATCGCGGGAAAAAACCGCATGAAACCGGTCGCCGAATACCTTGCATCCAAACTTGGAAAGCCCGTTGCCTTTGCAGATTCTTGTTTTGGACAAAAAGCGGCCATTGAGGCGCTTGCGCCGGGCAGCATTCTCATGCTCGAGAATACCCGTTTCCACAAGGAAGAAACAGCGAAAGACAGCGCGACACAGGAAACACTCGCAAAAGAACTGGCGGGCTACGGTGAGATATACGTGAATGACGCCTTCGGTACCGCGCACCGCGCGCACGCGTCAACCGCAACGATTGCGAAATTCATGAAAGTCAGTGTCGGCGGTTTTCTCATGGAAAAAGAGGTGAAATACCTCGAGCCCATGGTAAGCAATCCCCCGAAACCCATGACCGCCATCATCGGCGGCGCGAAGGTATCATCCAAAATCGCCGTTCTCGAAAGTCTTCTGAAAAACGCCTCAGCCCTTATCATCGGCGGCGGCATGGCCTATACTTTTCTCAAGGCCCAGGGTCACACCGTCGGCAAATCGCTCGTTGAGGATGATTTCATCGATACCGCCAAAAAGCTTATATCAGCCGCTGCCGCCAAAAACGTCAGAATAATACTGCCTCTGGATCATGTCTGCGGCGACACTTTCTCCGCTGACGCGAAAGTGAGTAACATCGACGGACTCGATATTCCCGACGGACAGATGGGAATGGATGTCGGTCCGAAAACACTTGCGCTTTACAAAGAGACGATTCTTAACTCCAAATCGATTGTCA
>JAEWVL010000330.1 GCA_023396665.1 Spirochaetota bacterium | reverse complement strand
GTTCATCATTACGCAAATACTTCCTTAGACACCCCTTCTTCCTCCGGGAGAAGGGGATGCTCGCTGCTTGATTATGACCCCTGTCAATTTGCCAACGAAATCCAAATACTGGCCGATAGGCCAATTTACAATATGTTCCCCATAGTGTATAAGGAAGCGTTTTGAGATAAGAACACAATAAGCCTTGTCATCAGGTTTGGAAGTCCCTCGTTTTCCGCAGTGTCTGAATTGCGAAATATCATATCAGTTATATCAATTGATTGCGGCAAGTGAGAAGTCGGTGCAAATAAAACACATTGAACATATGGAGGACGTATGAGTGAGTTTCAGATGATTAAAGATTTGAAATTGATGCAGAAAATTGACCGCTATCTTCTTTTAAAGCCCTTTCTTGTTACATTGAAAGACGGCAGGTTTTTCAAGACCTTTGCGGTAGTGGCCTTGCGATTAATCGCGCTTTTCTTCACAATAGGTTTTATCGGGCTCTGGTTTTATTCATGGAAGGGAATTTCATCATTGAGCGGCATCGGCAGCCTGATTATGGTCCTGGTCATATTTCAGTTGCTGGCAATTCCAATCGCTTACGCAATCGTGAACATTATTCTCGTTCGCGCATCTGATATCGAATCGCTTGAATCATGCAAAGACTACGTTGTAATCCCGATTGTCGTGGTGATAATCAAACTTGTCGGTGAATTATTTTCACTGTCTGTTTTTTGCATCGGTTTGTTGTTTTTTGCGGTTTCGCTCACTCCTGACGGCAGTTATCTGCTTTCCGCCCTTTCCTTTATTCCGGATTTACCGGGTGTTTCCGACAGCAGCGGCTTTTCAGGTCTGATTATAAATTTCATGGTTTCGGTAATTATCCTTTTCAGTACTTACTTTGTTGCCGAGCAATTGGGTGCGCTCATCGACATTGCCAAAAATACCAGAAAATAGGCGGAAGTGTTATGAGAAAACGCATTGTTGTTCTTTCATTATTCTTTTTGTGTATCGGCTGCGGAGCGCCAAAGGTTTCACTGTACCCGGCCTGTGATGATACTATGTGCGGCTATATAGATAAAACCGGTACGATGGTGATTGACCAGAAGTTTGATGAAGCAGGGGATTTCAGTTGGGGTCTCGCCGCGGTTCGGGTCAAAAGCGTATGGGGTTACATTGACAAAAGCGGTGAATTTGTCATCGAACCCCAATATGAGTATGCTACTAAATTTTCACGAAACGGTCTGGCGGCAGTATATGTTTCGGGAAAATACGGATTTATCGATCGTAAAGGTGCAATGGTTATAGCTCCGGCTTTTGATTCCATATTGTTCGGTTTTGAGGATCAGGAACTGGCGGCGGTAATGGTCGGTGGCAAGTTGGGTTACATAGACAGCAAGGGCGTTTTCAGAATTCCACCGACCTATACCAGTGCGGACGGAGCCTTCTATGGCAGTAACAGTTTCAGAAACGGCTATGCCGCTGTTCCCGTCTCGGACAAATGGGGCTTTATCGATCGAAGCGGAAAGATGGTTATTGCACCCCAGTTCAAAGATAATGAGATAGGCGTTTTTGGTGAGTACGGTCTTGTTCCGGTTCGGAAGGACGGTAAATGGGGGCTCATGAATGTTAAAGGTGAAATGGAAGTCGAAGGCGATTATGATTATGTCAGTCCTTTCATCGGAGGCCTCGCCGCTGTCTATACTGACAAGAAGTGGGGCTTCATCAACCGCCTGGGTCGCATGGTTATTACGCCCCAGTATGATGAGACCTGGTCTTTCACAAAACAAGGGCTTTGTGCGGTCAAAATTGCGGGAAAGTGGGGTTACATCAACAAGAAGGGTGAGCTTGTCATAGCGCCGCAATTTTATAAAACCTATGGTTTTGATGCCGATCTGGCCATAGCCTATGGCGATCGTGTCGGCTATATCGACAAAACGGGCAAGATGGTCTGGTCCTACGAGAAAAAACCGGAACTGTCACTTTTCCGCTATAAATCTGCCGGCTTATCGTACGACTATGGTTACAACGAGTACGGCGAATATGTTGAACTTGCTACACAGAACTACGCGAAAGAGCGGATTTACGACAATTCGGTCACACTGACCGACAGCTTTGGTTTTGAAGTTGTATATTACAAGCCGTTTGATAAAGAAATCAAAAACATAATGGTGAAGATCGGCGAAGTGAATGCTGCGGATCCCGGTGTACCCGCTTATCAGCAGAAGATGTACGTTCGTCTTTCAAAAGATAAAACACAGTTCACTTCAACCTACAGCCTTCGCTCATATGCTTTTGCGAAACAAAAACCAGGAACCTATCGTCTGCAGATTCTGGATGAAAGCGAGGCCGAAATCACATCGCTTGACATAAGTGTCCAGTAGTTTGTGGTTGCACTTGTTAATTGTAATTCGGTGTTAATCGCCGCAAGGCCTGATGCTTTGCCGCCGTTAACACCGAATTTCTAACAATAAAGCTGTGATGCTTGCTTTGTCACAACGTGATGTTTCATTGCACTTCCGCGTTTATAAGGCGAAAAGCAGAGCTGTCCCTTTCTCTCCTCATCGGGATTCCTGCACTACGTATCCCCCCGCGTATTTAAAAAATTGTTGAAGAAAACAGCCCCTCGTAGCGAATAAGACCTCGGCGCTTTTGTTGACTGAAAGTGCTGCGAACGATGTACAGGGCGGGTAAATAATGAAAATATACAATACGATGAGCGGAAAAAAAGAGGTTTTTGTTCCGATGAACGATGGTGAGGTGCGCATGTACGCCTGCGGCATCACCGTTTCGGGCGAGGCGCATATCGGGCATGCCTTTCAGGCGCTCATCTACGATATCATGCGAAAGTATCTCGAAAAGAAGGGATACCGTGTCAAGTATGCGCGCAATTACACAGATGTCGATGACAAGATCATCGCCAAGGCCAACGAGACCGGCATCGCCGCCGACGTGTACGCCGCGAACATGATTGAAAAAATAGACACGCTTATGCGGCGTCTTGAGGTTGACGAACCGACACTGTGGCTGAAAGCCACCGGCAATATCGAAAACATCATCGCGATGATCGAAAAGCTGATCGCGAAGGGACATGCCTACACGACGCCGAAGGGCGATGTGTATTTCTCGGTCGAAAGTTTTACCGATTACGGCAAACTCTCGCACCGTAATCTCGACGAGGCGCGCGACGGCGTGCGTATCGAAAACGACGAGCAGAAGCGCAATGCGCTCGATTTCGCCCTGTGGAAATCGGCGAAGCCGGGTGAAATCAGCTGGCCCTCGCCCTGGGGCGAAGGGCGCCCCGGCTGGCACATCGAGTGCTCCGCGATGAATCTCGCCGCCTTCGGCGAGCAGATCGACATTCACGGCGGCGGGCGCGATCTGATTTTTCCGCACCACGAAAACGAAATCGCGCAGACCGAGGCTCTGACTGGAAAACAGTTCGCGCGCTACTGGACGCATAACGGCCTTATCAAGGTGAACGGACAGAAGATGAGCAAATCGCTGGGCAACAGCCTTCTGCTCGAAGATCTTCTCGAAAAATATTCCAGCGAGACGGTAAAATTCGCGCTGCTGCAGACCAGCTACCGAACGGATGTCAATCTTACAGATTCGGTCTTCGATGATGCTGACCGGCATCTCTATGATTTTTACAAAGTAATGGCCGAGTGCGACGCCGCTTTTGCGACACCGTCTCCCACGAAGAACGATGCGCGAATCGACAGCGAATTCGATCAGTGCATGGATGACGATTTCAACACCGCGCTCGCGATCGCGAATCTGTTCGGCTATTTCAAACAGATCAGGGCGAAGCTTTCCGCGAAGGACGATTCGGCCGCTGCCGATATCGCCGCCATTCGCGGCACTTATTCGCTGCTCGGTATTTTCACGAAAGATCCGGCGCAGTTTATCGCCTATTACGAGGCGAAGCATGCTGCGGGCGCCATCCCCCCTGAGGTGACGACACTTGCCGATCAGCGTATGGCGGCGCGAGCCGCGAAAGATTTCGCCAAATCGGACGAGCTGCGCGACAGGATCGCTGCGCTCGGCTACACGGTCAAGGACGCGAAAGAGGGCTACAGCATCACGAAAAACTGATGTGCAGGTGTCGGGAGCACAACATACTGTGCCGCCGAGCTGATCTCGTAAACTCATGCGGGGGGATACATGAACAAGGCATCACATCCTTTGATCGATACGCTTCTGAAGCTGCAGGGCAACCCCCGTATCTGTGTGTTCACCGAACCGCTCTGGGGTATTCCGTTTAATTTGTACATTCCTTATGTTTCAGTCTACATGCTCGCTCTGGGACTGAACGATTCGCAGATCGGACTGATCTCTTCGGTCGGACTGTTCTTCCAGATTTTCATGTCGCTCATCAGCGGACCCGTCACCGATAAACTGGGGCGCCGCATGACAACCTTCGTCTTCGACATCATCAGCTGGAGTTTTCCCATGCTGATCTGGGCGTTCGCGCAGAACTTCTGGCATTTTTTCATCGCGGCGATGCTCGCAAGTGTCGTGCGTATCACCGCGAACTCGTGGGTGTTGCTGCTTGTCGAGGATGCTCCGAAAAACAAGCTCGTCTCCATCTGGTCGTGGATTACGATCGCGGCGATCATATCGGGACTCTTCGCTCCGCTTGCCGGTCTTCTTGTTGCGCACTATTCGCTGGTCACGGCGGTACGCATACTTTATATCAACGCATTTGTCATGATGAGTGCGAAATTTATTCTGCTGTATGTGTTAGGCACCGAAACAAAACAGGGTCTTGTCAAGATGAAACAGACCGCGTCTGTTCCGCTGTGGAAGCTTTTCGGCGGTAATAAAGGAGCACTGCGCGCCATTGTGCGTAATCCCTATACGCTGTGTACCTTCTTTATTTCTCTCATCATTCTCGTGTACGATACCGTGAAGATGCTTTTTTTATCGGTATTTGTCGTAAAGCAGCTCGCGCTGCCCGAAAGTGCAATAGCGCTGTTGCCCTTTCTTCGATCTATTCTCATGCTGCTGTTTTATTTTTTTGTGATTCCGCATATGAATCATCTGAAATTCAGGCGGCCATTTCTGGCCGGTTTCGCGCTGCTTTTACTGTCAAACATCGCGCTTGTGTGCTCGCCGCAGGCTTCCTATGTGTTTGTGATACTCAGTACGCTGCTCGATGCGGCCGGTTTCGCGCTCATTACCCCGTTCAAGGAGACCCTGGTCGTCGATGCTGTCGATCCGCACGAGCGCGCCGGCATCATGGGCGTTTTCAATGTAAGCATGCTTGTGATTGCATCACCTTTCGGATTTCTTGCGGGGATCATGTCGGATTATTCGCGTTACCTGCCGTTCTATTTTCTGATACTGCTCGCCCTGGCCGGAATTATTCTTATTTTCCGCATATCGACACACAAAACTGAGTTCTCCGTCGAATAATTCGGAAATTTCCTGAAAACCGCCAGAAAGCGGTTTTCAGGATGGGATTTTAGTCTGATCAGAAGCTATAGCACAGACCGGTACTGAAAACATTGTCGTCTCCGATCGCGTCGCCGTATGCGAATTCAACGAATACGTACATCGGATCACTGAAAGAGTAATTCACTCCGACGCTGCCGTACAAGTCTTCGTTCCAGTCGCGGCCGAATGTCGTGTAAACAGTGCCCGGACCGTAGTTGTAGGTGATACCGAAGATGAGGTTCATTTCCTCGCTGTATTCAACCATGGACAGAAGCGTGAGCTTTTCAAACAGCGTATAGCCGATAACTCCGCCGTAGATGTTGTCGGAATATGCGGGAGTTACCGTTCCGTCTTCTTCATTCACTACCGCCTCTGATTTGTCGTTCGCGATGATTGCGCCTGCGCCGATCATCAGACTGTTGAGATTGAACGTAGCGGAGGTCTGAGCCATGTACTCCTCATCACCTGAAACGCTTGCGCCCTTGCCGTAATGCTTTACCTGTCCGTTCAGCTGAACGCCGTAAAATTCCGGGGAAGCATAGGCGACAGAGTCACCGCGTGAAGCGACTGATCCGTCATCATAGGCGACGTAGCCGTAGTTTTCAAACAGGTCGAGATTCGCCCCAACCGCCTGATAATAGACAGAATCGAAATTCCCGAAGCTTACCTTGCCGAAGGTGCTGTCAATGCCGACATAGGTGTTGCGAAGATCGTTGAATACGTATTCCTTTTCCCTCTGGCTTGCGTCATAACGAAACTCGGAATTCGCGAAAACGCCGAACGTCTGATTTACCTTTGATGAAGCTTTGAATCCGAAGCGTGAATAATTACCGGACAGCTGTCCCTCTCCAGCATAGTCATACATGAAGTAGAGTTTTCCATAGAGATCGACTTTCGCCTTTTCATCACTGCTCAGTGTTACTGAGAATGCCGATACGCCGCTAAGCATAAAGAATATACCGGCGATGACTGCTTTTGACATCATTTTCATTTGTTACCTCACTTTTTTACTTTGGT